>NZ_JAKGBF010000011.1:0-212473 GCF_021530695.1 Pseudoalteromonas sp. OF5H-5 | reverse complement strand
GCATAGAGTAATGAGGCAATAGTGCGAGCTTGTAAGTTCAAATATTGAAAAGTAGTTTAAATATTTTAAAAGCTTATTTTTCGCAGTTTTCGCGCAATTTGCGTTAAGTTTTCGCGCGCGGCATCAGGTATAGAAAATCTCGCGAGGTAAACTCGCTCCCACCACAGTATCAGCACAGTGCAACATGCTAAGAGGCGGTTTACCCGCCGATGGGTTGTAATGAAGTTCCGGCAAAAAACCATGTACATCAAAACCCGTTGTAGCAATGCGATGGGTTTTTTGTTGTTTGGGGTATAGAAAATCTCGCGAGGTAAACTCGCTCCTACCACCGAATACACAGCATTGTGGGAGTGCACGCATCCATGCGTTCATTTCCTGAGTTGCTAAACTGCGTTTCTGAACTTGATTATGAAAAGACGACGGTTTTATTGCCGTTAATGAAAAGCTTATGCTCGCAGGCTAATTGTAACGCGTTACAAAATACTGTTTTTTCAATGTCTCTACCGATTTTTGCCATCTCCTCGGCATTTTGAGCATGACTAACTTGCGTGACATTTTGGGCAATAATAGGCCCTTCATCTAATTCATCATTAACAAAGTGAGCAGTAGCACCAATAATTTTCACGCCACGTTCAAATGCCTGATGGTAGGGTTTTGCACCGATAAAGGCTGGCAAGAATGAGTGGTGGATATTAATAATTTTCCCGTCAAAGCGTGAGACAAATTCCGGTGTTAAGATCCGCATATACTTTGCCAAGCCAACAATATCAGGATCATATTGTTCGATTAAGTCGGCCATTGCACTGTCGTGTTCAGCTCTACTCAACCCTTCATGTGATACCAGATGAAAAGGAATACCAAAGCCTTTAACAAGGGGTTCCAACGTATCATAGTTTGCGATAACTGCTTGTACTTCAATATTGAATGCTTGTTCATATTGTTTAAGCAACACGCCGCCTAAGCAGTGCGCTTCCTTCGTCGCAAGCAGCACCACTTTTGTTCGTTCTTGTCCGTATAGGTTTAATTTGGCGCCAGTTGGTAATGACTGACGAAGTTGTGTCAGAAAGTTATCACTGGGTGTGCCTGTGATCTCTGTACGCATAAAGAAGCGCTGTCCTTCTTTATCTACAAATTCGTTATTACGCGTGATGTTTAGGTCGTGCTCATGGCAAAGGCTCGTGATCTTCGCGATCAGTCCTATGTCATCTTTGCACTCTGTCGTTAGTATGTAACTCATTTCCTCATTCCAATTCGTCCAAGCGAACTTTCAGAATACTGCTAATTGGCAGTGAGATAAATGCTTACCAACAAAAAACTTTGGCCAATTTTATTTGACCACGACAGATAAAATGTCACGTCTTAAAAAAAAGCACTAAGTGTTGAGAAAGTTCACTTCAAAATACGTGATCAACCTTTTTAAGGTTGGTATTACTGTGATGACTAATCGTGAATTCGTTTGCAACTTTTGTTGCTTTTACTACCTCAGGATATTAGATGAGAACTTTTACATTCCGCCTCTATATATTACTACTTTGTGGTTTTTTATCTGCATGTAATGACACTAATCCAGAAAAAAATGAACAAAACACTAAAGCAAGTTATAAAGTGGTCACAACTTATACTGGGGCTGGGTCGATAGTTCCTGAGAGTCTAAATATAGAAGCGGGTTCCTCTGCCACCTTTGAGCTGAGGCCTGACGAAGGGTATTACCTTGCAGATGCTACGGGGTGTCACGGTCTTTTGGACAAGGAGAAGCTTAATTATCATGTCAATAATGTGAATGACAGTTGCAGTATTGATGTTTCATTCAAGCCTTTAAAGTTATCTATAAAAACAAATCTTCCAGAAGGTGCAAGTTTGACGCTGGATAAATCTGACTACTTTTATGGTGATAGTCTTTCTGCTCAACTGATATTGGATGCTAGTCATAAAGTAGAGAGTATAACTGGCTGTCAAGGTCAATTAGTCGGAGAGTATTATCAAGTAGCTAAACTTGTAGAAAGTTGCGAAATATCACTCAAAACCTTAACACCAAAACGAACGTTTACTGATGAAAAAAGCGGTCAGCAACTTCAAGTTAAGGTTCTAGATAATGCTGGAGTTATTGCTACAAGCAGCCCAGGAATTATCTCAAAAGATGAACCAAACTTGCCAGCGATGAGTAACGATATTGTACTGCCATTCCAGTTACTTGCGATAGATATTGCAACAACTCCGGGTGCAGATGTCTTAGTTGAACTAACTTACCCAAGTGCAGTTTCAGAGCAATCTCGTTACATTAAGAGCGATGGGGAAACGTGGTATTTTATGCCTACTGAATTCGCCCAGCTTGCTGCTGATAAGCGTAGTATTGTTTTACATCTCCAAGATGGTGGTTATGGTGATAGTGATGGAGTTGCCAATGGGATAATTAAAGATCCCGGGGGTATAGCAGAATTACAAAAAATAATAGTACAAGGCATTGCTAATGAAGGTGGTAGTATTTCACCTAACACACAAACTGTTAGCTATGGCGACTCAACGATTTTCACGCTTTCGCCTGATGAGGGCTTTGGGATAAGTGATGTTACAGGATGTAGTGGTACTCTGACGGGCAACACATACACTACCGGTATGGTTACTTCTGCTTGCCAAGTCAGCGCTAGCTTTAGTCCGCACACTTTCAACGTAGATGCTAGTGCAGGTGAGGGCGGTGGTATTTCACCCAGCACACAAACGGTAAGCTATGGAGATAGCGCCACTTTTACTCTTGTGGTAGATGAAGGCTATGAAATAAGTGGAGTAACAGGATGCAACGGCACGCTTACTGACAACACCTACACCACTGGCGTGATAACGTCTGCTTGCCAAATCAACGCTAGCTTTAGTCAACAAACTTTTACTGTGGATGCGAGTGCTGGTGAAGGCGGTGGTATTTCACCTAGTACACAAATTATTAATTATGGTGATACTACCCGCTTTACTGTAACACCTGCTGTTGGATTTAGCATCGCTGAAGTATCTGGGTGTAACGGAACACTTGTTGGCAACACTTACATCACTGGCACCATTACTTCTGCTTGCCAAGTCAGTGTAAGTTTTAACCAAAAATCCTATACTGTGGATGCGAGTGCAGGTGAAGGCGGTACCATTTCACCTAGTACGCAAACGGTAGCTTATGGTGGCACTGTTAGCTTTACCCTCATTCCTAGTGAGGGCTTTGAAATTAGTGAAGCGAGTGGTTGCTCAGGAAGCCTTAATAATTACGTTTATTCTACGGGGGAAATTCGAGAGCCTTGCTTCGTCCAAGCTGAGTTTTCTCAGATAAAACCAGAGCTTTCAGTTGATGCTGGTGAAGATATAGTGGGTGTGTCGGGTAATACTGTAAATTTAAGACCTTCCGTAGATACACAAAATAAAATTAAAGCTGTTAGGTGGCAACAAGTAAGTGGCCCCACATTAGCGATTGAAAACGTTAATAGTTTAGAGACATTGGTTGAGCTACCTTCTTCACCATTCTATGGATATGCTGAGTTAGAAATCACTGTTAGTGATGATTCGGGAAATGAAGCCAGAGATAGAGTAAAAGTTGAAATAACTCAAAATATTGAAGTCCCCATTCTGATTGATGATTTAACTGTTACAAACGTTGCTGTATTTCATACTGAAAACCCAGGTATTCGAATTAGCACAGGGGAATTCGATGAAAATTCAAAAGCAGCTTTCTTTGAAAAAATAAGAATAGAGAAAAATAAGCTTTATTACGTCACTGTATCTGGGAGTATCAACAACTCGGAAAGTCAAAATGCTGTGGAGTATGGTTTAGTTTTCAACCACGATATACTCGATAATGGTATGGCTATCTCGCTTCTCTCTGACATTATCTACCAAGCGGTCGCTCAAGATATTAGAAATAACAACCTAAATGAGCAACTATCACACTTTGCAAATATTCTAATCAATGATCTAAATAGCGATGGTACTATATCTTATCGTGATATCTCCTACTTTCATAAAGGTCTAGAAAGCACTTTCATGGGGAAAAGTAAGTACCTTTTAAGTGATTATAAAAATAAAGCCAACTACCTTGAAAAGCTTAATTTCGTTTTTAAGCAGCTTGAAAGTAAACTAGTTATTAGTAATGATAGCTATTTCAATATAGGCGATAAAATATATCCAAATTTAACAGAAAAGCCCCTTGGCACCAGTGTCAGAATTTCTTTAAACAACTCAGATTTTATGAATGCTAATGAAGGCCTACAGCTACAACAAAGCGGCATTAATAAAGTATCAATATCATTGTCTACAGAGAACGGGGTTTTCTATAAAACTGATAGACAGCTAACCGTCCTTGAGCAAGAAGCTGTAGAAGTAGCAACCATCGTTGCTGATCAGGACAATACGATGCACCTTGTTGATAATACCAACACCAGCTCAGAAGTTTATTTCCCCGTCGGCTCATCTGGAGGAGACCTTACGATATCAGCAAAGCTAAGCTCTGCAGAAAGCACTCATGGTGTTAATGGAGTACTAAAGAGCGATATATTAACTTTAGAGCCCTCCGGTACGACCTTCGATGTACCTGTCACAATAAAACTAGCGTATCACGGTGATATTGATCCTGAAAGCATCATAGCGACACGAATATCACAAGGTAATGTTATTGAAAGCATAAAACCAATATATGTAGACACTTCTTCTAAACATGCATATTTTCAGACCACACACTTTACCGATTTCATACTTGAAAAAGACATTTTTGGAAAAAGTGAATCCGAAGCGGTAATCCATAACCTTGAGTTAATGGTAAAGGGTGCATGTGATAATAAAAATTATAGCGGCCTTACAGAAGAAGATTGTGAAAGGCTTTACAACCTCAACGATGACGAATGGGTAGAAATTTTAAACCTAAATGGAAAAAGCAATAAAGAATCAGAAATTACAATTTTTGATATCTACTCATCGTGGTATTTAGGAAAATCAATTTATAACGATCTAACTGCAATAACAGATGGTAACACAGGTGCATACTACACATATTTAGCAGATTCATTTTATCAGTTTAAAGAAGAGGAAATTTATACCAATACCTTAGCCAACCAATATAAAAAACTTGCTGAAGCCGGTTTTTCATTCACGGACTTTATAGACGATGCAGAGTTAATTGTAGAAGCCGCTGAATTCGGCTTCGATTTTTTCGATGCCAGTACGCTTAGTAATATTACCAGAGCAACTGGACTAATAAATGGCGCTACTGGTATATTGCCTACAGACTTTGTGTCTTGGTATTTAGAAGCAGTAATCACCAAACCGATAAAGGAAATTGAGGAGGTAAGTGACAAAATCCTAGGATTCCAAATAGAGAGGTACGCGTCATTAAGAAATAACGGCGGATTCAACTTTGAAAAATTTATTAGTACAGTACAAACGACTCTCAATAGTGATAATGGTGATGCACTTTATAACGGTTATGGTATACAAGATGGTTTTCTTACTAACTCTAGAAGTCAAATTCCTCCTGGATTAATTACTGAACCAGAGGAAATTAGGGCTTTTTGGGTCAACCTTGATCTGTTCTTACAACGATATGAACTATATAAATTAGCAGTTTCTAATCAGGAGCCAACTGGCAACTTAAAACAAACCTTCAGTGACCCACAAATTTTAGCTGAAGATGGAAGAATGCTAGATATCATCTTAAGCGCTGATAAACACATACGAAAAATTAACGATGAATCTGTAAACATTGCTGATTTTAAGGTCTTCAATACATCTCATGAGTTTGGGCTTTTCACTAAGAAAACAGAAATCAAAGTCTCAAATAGTGAGATTAAAGAATTAGATTCCATAAAGTTTTCGCTGTTATTAGACGAAGTTTCGAGCATTGAAGCTGATGAGTTAATTGTCAATATAGAAACTGAATCCAGAGATAAAGTACTACTTGCTTGTGTCAGCTCAGATAATTCAACAATTGCATGTAGTGGCGAGCATAACGTCTCTCCTGAGTTTCAAGTCTATGATTATAAACTGTCGATCGAGACGGAGAGTAATAAACTGGAAGATGAAAAGTTTAAGGTAAGCTTTATTCAAAACCAGTCAAATATTTCTCCTTTTGTAGCAATAATCAGCCCAGTTAGTAACAAGCTTACTTCTGGAGAAAATGTTTCTTTGCCAGCACACTACAATGACCCTGATGGTTATATTCTGAGTCGGCGTTGGTATGTGAAGATGGGGGAGCAATATTTACCATTTAGCGTATCTGATAGTATTGCAACCTTCACTATTCCAGAAACCGATGAAGAGAAAATACTTACAGTCTATCTAGAAGTAAAAGACAACGAAGGTGCCAGAACAAGTGATCAGATTTATTTCAGAGTTTATCCAAAACAGCAGGGGAATATATCCAAATTTAGTTCTTCATGGTTGAATGGAAAAACCTTGTACAATGTTTATTTTTCAGGAAATGACAAATCGTTTCAGCTCACAGAGATTACCTTTAGTGATAGAGAGGCTCGTGCGGTTGTAAATGGAAGAAACATCACCCTTGAGTACACAATCGTTGACGGTTTCATCAGAATTGATGATGGCTCCGATGTTGATTACATAGGTATCTATCGCTCAGAGCCAGACAAGTTGTTGTTGTGCTGGGGAAGAGATGCATTCAATAATTGCTCTGGTGAGGCAGAAGAATACTTCTTTTATGACAGAGAGTTAGCAAGAAAATATATACAAGCGGCGCCAGGCAGGCATAAATATTCTGTTTTTGCCGGCAATAATAGGCTTGCCAATCATAATGAGTGGCTTACGCCGCTAGAGCACGGATACAAAAAAATTGGTGATACCGACTCAGCATCAGCCAGAAGGTTTTATGGTTCTTACAGATATTACGTCATTATGGTCGAAGACAATGAGTATGCTCACATTGATGCAGTTAAGGATCACAATGGAAACTTGTATCAAACTTACATAACAAGCAACGTATTGAACCACCAAAACCTAGCGAATGGCGTTGATGGCAACTATGCAGAACTGGGTTACTACGGTAAGTCTTATATGGTCATTGAAGTCAATGAACACACACGCTACATCAAGGTCTACCCTCATTAGCCAATGGCTTAAACGAACTGCGTATAACTAGTAAGCCAGGCTCAATTATTAAAGATTGAGTCTGACTTTAATACCAATAGCGTTAATTAATTGACCAATTTTGAACTGAGAAAAGTAAGTTAAGCACCGCTATCGCTAAGGCTCTGCCAGAAATTACCATTATTCTGCAAAACTAGAGCAAAAGTAACACTGGACTTGCTATTTTGCACTCAGAAATAGGCTTGTTAATGTAGCAGTTTTGCAAGCTATGAAGTTCTTCTATCCGTCTGACTCCTCGGTGATTATAGGTTTGTTGTTTAGCCTTAGATAAATCTGTGTGTTTTTTATGCGGAATATTTTTCCAAAAATTAAGTAATGCCTCGCTACTATCATGCGAAACCGTTACATCAATTTTAGATGATGCTATTTTCGCTTGTTCAATATCTCCTCTAATTAACGCACTAAGCACCTTTACCTTATTTATATCATTCGAAAAACGAGTCTGTTCAGCTGAACTTCGTATAAACTCTTCAGCAGCTATAAAGCTTTCTTCAAGTTGTTTATACTCTTTTTTTGACAACTGTATAGTTAACTTGTGCATGATTGCGTCCCAAGTCGTTTTATTTCCCTTAGGATATATCTGCGAAAATACATCTACTGATTTCGAGTTATATTTTTTTGCTTGTTCCAGCTCCCCAATATTTGCATGAACAAAACCTAACCAGAAATACCTATGACCAGTTCGGCTATGAAGCTCTCCCGATGATAATAAATCAATTTTTAAAGCGGAGTTTAGCGTATCGATAGCTTGCTCGTGTCTTTTTAAATAAAATTGAGCAATGGCGAGATTACCTAAAATACTAGCTACATTGGGGTTGTTTTTACCTAGCACCTTTTTGGCGGTTGTAGCTGCTTTCAATAAATAGTGCTCTGATTGCTCAAAGTCTCCTCGTAGGCGTGAGGCTATCCCGATGTCATTCCATAAAAATGCCAGTTGTTCATGGTCCTCACCATAACTTTCTAAAAAAATGGACTCGCTAGACTTGTAATACTCGATCGCGAGTTCGAAATGATCCTGCATTTCTTCTATAAAGCCGATGTTTCTGTATGCATTACCGGTGGAAGGGTGCTGCTCACCGAGTACCTTTTTGGTAATGTTAAGGTGCTTTTTATATATCTTACTGGCCTTTTCAAGCTCACCTAAGCTACTTAGAATGTTGCCATGAGTATTGTAAACATCAAGTAGGCCAATATGGTCAGCAGGGTAGGTGGCTTCTGCCAGCTTAGCAGCTTTTTGTATTTCTTGCAGTGCTTCTTGAAACATGCTCTGCTCATCGTAAGCTATGGCTTTTTTTACTGATGCTTGAATGAGCTGTCTTTGTTGGTTTGCGGTGCTTGGAACTAGGTTTGCAAGTTTATCTAGCGTTTCAACGGCTTCTTTATTGTTGCCTCGCTTTAATTGAATCGCACTTCTAATGATGATTTTTTCTATCCACTCTTCACTACCATACCTTAGAGTGAGTTTGCTTAATAGCTCATCAGCTTGGTCATAAGCACCTTGATAGAACATGGTTTCTGCCAAGGGTATATTGAGCTTGTTGCTATCTATATCTGACTCTAACAGCATTCGTGCCCTTTCATAATCTCCGAGTGATAATAGTGCGCGAGAGATAATTTCTTTAATTTCTATTCTGGCGTCGTTCTGCTTAGGTAATTGAGTGTCTAAATTAGCGCTACCAGAATATAGAAGCTGTGCATAATCAGGCTTTTCTCCGTTGTAATATCTCGGATCTGCGGCATAAAAGACATCTTTTAAGTAGTTAACAATTGCCGACTTTTGCTGATACTGTTCATTTAAGTGTTGGTTTTTAACAATCAGTGCTGCGGTCATTGTGATGATTGCAAGTACTGCTACAGATAAAAGTGAGGTAAGAAATGGCTGACGGTAGAATCGTTTTTGCAACCTATAAAGAATTGTATTTTTCTTTGTTGTAGCTGATAAAGGCTTTTTTTCATAAACTGCATGAAGATCGGCCTGCAATAAGGCGATTGAACTATATCTTATTGATAAGGCCGCTGAAGTTGCTCTGTCTAATACTGCAAGTAAATCAGCATTAACTTTAGCCCTATTAGTTTCCGAATTTAATCGTTTTTTTAAGATCTTGCCCAAGCTATACACATCACTTTGTGTGGTTAATGGCTCTCCAGCAAGCTGCTCTGGGCTGGCGTAGTCTCTACTTAGCCCATTGATATATGCTGAATAGGTTGCGTTACTTTGCTCGCTTAGCGTATGAGCTACGCCAAAGTCAACCAGTTTTGGCTCACCCAGCTTATCCACCAAGATATTATCGGGCTTTAAATCACCATGAATAATTCGATTTTGGTGAGAGTAGCTTACTGCATCACATACTTTAATCAGTAGCTTCAGCATTTCATCATTAGTCGCAGTTGCACAAAACTGCTGTAAGGGGTCGCTTTCTATGTATTCCATGATTAGGTAAATTAGGCCACTTTCTGTTGTGCCAACGTCGTACACTTTAGCAATATTGGGGTGGTTTAAGCGGGCCAAATATTGCGCTTCTTTAAACGCGAGTTCTTTTGAGGTTAACAAAGTGATTGATGGCGCAATAATTTTAATGGCGACTTGTTGTTCTAGTTGGCCGTCGCAGCGCTCAGCAAGATACACCACCCCCATACCGCCCGAGCCCAGTAGCGTTTTGAGTTTAAAGTGTTGGATCTGTTCACCGGTGAGTGAAAGCAAATCTTTATCTGCATCTAAAGTATCTACTTGAGCCGCAATGATATTGCTAAACAAAGTTTGCTGCACATTTTGTTCATGTGCTGAGATTAATGCCGTTACTTCATCTCTCAGTTGTGGCGACAATTCGGGTATGCTATTTAAACCCGCGGTCAGGTTTTGAGAATAATTGTCAAGTAAGTGATCAAATACGCTGAGCGCATCATTAAAAGTCATAGGGCTTCCTTTATTATTTTACGCATTTACCCTGATAAAGGCTTTTGCGGCTTTGAGCTCTCTATAAACAGTCGCTGTTGAAATATTAAGTTGCTGAGCCAATTGTTCAGGCTCAAGGCCCAAAAAATAATGCTGTGAAAAAATATCTGCTTTTGTTGGGTGTTGTTTCGCAAGCAGTGAAAGGGCACTATCTAGTGCTAGATATTGGTCAGGAGGTGCCTCTGTAGCTTCTTCAATCCAATAAGTAGGTGGTGTTCTCTTTTGTGCTTTTAATTTGCGAATTTCATCTCGTAGCATATTACGTACAAAAAGGCTTAAGTAGCGATTAAAGTGTGTCTTATGCTCAATGCCATAGCTTGGAGGGATCAATTCCATTAAGGATTGGTGCAAGAGGCAGGTAGTATTAGGCAAATGGCTTAGAATGAATGTCGCGTCCATTTGTTTCTTGTGTGCTTCAAGGTGTAAACTACAAACGGTTTTTAAGTGGTTATAAACTAAGGCTTTAAGCTTTTTCTCACTTTCTTTGCTGCCTCTTTGCCAATCGGCCAGCAGTGCAATGATATCCATGCGCATTCCCTATCTTGTTATTACTTCATTATCCTAGCAACAAATAGGTATCAAATGTAATTAATTTCTAGCTGGCAGAAAAAATCTCACAGGTTTTTCGTTAAGACGATTTTTGTCAGATAGTTCAATAGTGAAGTTATCACTTAGGTGTAACTGCATCGCAATGAAAGCACGTAAAGAACCGTGTTGCGTTACTTTAAAGGACCGAGGAGGGATATCCATGAAAAATAGATTTACGTTGAGTTGTATTGCCTTGGGTTTGCTATTGGCAGGTTCTGGCTCTGATGATTCATCTCCAGACAGTCCAAATAATGATAATTTAGGGGATAAGACCACTGATAGAAGAGATTTCGGATGTGACTGTTGATGAGTTGTTTATTGCACAGCACAAGAGCCAGTTTAGTTTAGTGATGACTGTGAAGGGAGAGATTTTTTATACAGCCGAACAAGTTAGCGACTTCGTAGAAGCTGAAAATCAATTACTGGCACTGGCATCACACTAGTTCTTGCTTAGCTTTACAATAATGGTAAAGCTTTGATATCCGAGACTAAAGCCTAAGTTTATTTAGGCTTTTTTGATCACCGTCCATGGTTGAGCAGAGCTTTGAGTTTTGCTGGCTTTACTGGCTTAGACAGGTAATGGATCTGCTCACTTTTAGCGGCGATTTTTACTTCTTCATCCCTCACGGCGGTAATTAAAATAGCTGGAACCGTATCTTGCCACATGGTGCGTAGCGATTTGATCAATGAGATCCCATCACAGTTATCGTTAAGTTGGTAATCCATCAAAATAACATCTGGTGCGGTATTATGTTTTGCGTAAGCAAGCGCGTCTTCTACTTTGTAAAACAGCTGATAGTAGCAATGCCATTTATCTAGCAGGCTCGCCATGGCTTCTAGGTTTTTCGGATCGTCATCAACCGCGATGACATTAAGTTGAGTTTTGCTTTGCGGTTTTTGGCTAATATCTTCTTTTACTTGGAGTAAATCCACATTGCCATAGGGTATGTCTATGGCAAAGCGGCTGCCTTGATTGACAACCGAGTTCACAGAAATTGTGATGGATAAGAGATCGCATAGACGTTTTACAACACCAAGCCCAAGCCCAATACCTTTATTATCGCCTGCTTGAATACGATAAAAATCGTTAAAGATCTTATTCTGCTCATGGTTTGAAATACCAGGACCGGTATCCCACACTTCAAGCCTTAAACTATGTTTACGGCGTCGACAGGCGATGAGCACTTTGCCACTGTCGGTATATTTAACGGCATTGGAAACCAGGTTTTGAATGATCCGGCGCAGGTAAGTGGTGTCACTGTGCACAATGCTGTGGGAGCTTCTCACCTTAAGCTCGAGACCTTTTTCTTTTGAAATGATGGCATACTCATTTGCCAGTGGTAGTAAGATATCGTCAATGTTGAAATGCCTAGGGGTTGGTTTCATTGCACCTTGCTCTAGTTTTGCAATATCTAAAAGCGCACTCATCAGATGTACGGTGGAGTCTAGGCTATCGGTGAGTTTTTCAAAGTTACCCTGATCTTTACTTATTAGATTGTGGGTATCAATCGCCGCTAAGTATAGGCGTGCGGCATTGAGTGGCTGCAAAATATCATGACTCGCAAGCGCTAAGAAGCGGGTTTTACTCTCATTTGCTTGTTCTGCTTCTTTTTTAGCTGCCATTAACGCCTGCTCTGTTTCGTGACGATTGGCTATTTCCGCTTTAAGATCCATATTAATAGTGCGGATCTCTTGGGTTCTGGCTTCAATACGGTTCTCTAGATCCATATTGATTTCTTCCAGTGCGTTTTGCGTCGCAATATGCGTAGTGATATCTGAAAAACTCGTCACAAACCCGCCTTCAGGCAGCGGGTTCCCCGTCATCTCAAATACTTGGCCATTACGACGGTGGCGAATAAAGTGGTGAGGAGTGCCATTTTTCAGATGTTGAACTCGTTTATCGACGTGTTTATCAATTTCACCAGGACCGCATTCACCGCGCTCGGCGTTAAATCGGATCACTTCCTCTATCGGTTGTCCGACTTCTAAGAAACCATCTGGGTAGGCGAACATCTCGTGATAACGCCTGTTCCATGCAACAAGTTTTAGATCTTTATCAACAACCGAAATCCCATGGCTTAGATTTTCTAATGAGGTATAAAGTAGGTTTTGGTTGAACTGTAGTGCTTGTGTGGTTTCATCAAAAAAGTTAACCACCTCTTCAAATGCCATTTGGCGACCCGATGACACGGTACGGATCAGAGCTTGGGCAGATGAAGCACCGAGCACTCCCGTGAGTGCGCGCTCGCAGAATGAGATAAATTCAGGAGCTGGGTACGCGTCATTATCTTCTAAAATATTATTTTGAGCATAGTGCCCGAGCAGTTGCTGACTACGCTGAACGCCCAAGAAGGTTTGTAGTAGCACTTTAAAGTCATACACGGTAGCGCGAACTTGTTTATTCAAGCGTTTAGAGAGAGCAGCCTGATCTTTAGGGTTTACGAATGCCGCGGCCTGAATACGGTCGATTAGGCGCTCCTGTGCACCGATAGAAAAGCTAATATAGCAGCTAATGTTAGCGAGCAGTGCAAGTAAAGTTCCTCGGGTGATAAGGGTCTGGCGCATTTCATAATCAAGTAATCCACCTGCTTCCAGAATTGGGAACATAAGAAATAGCATCCAGCAGATAAAACCAGCGATGAGCCCCGCATATACGCCATACGCATGGCCTTTGCGCCAATAAAGTCCACCGACAATTGCAGGCAATAGCTGAGTCACCAATGAGAAGGCAACTAAGCCCATATTTGCGAGTGCTTCACCATGACCAAACCATTGCTGGTACATATATGAAAGCAATAAGATTGCGGCGATAACAAAGCGTCGAACTAAGAGTATTTGACTCTTAAAACTGCTGTTAAGAATGTTCTTCTTAAATTTACGCTTGAACAACAAAGGCAATACTACATCGTTCGATAACATGGTGCTAAGTGTGAGAGTCGCAACGACTATCATGGCCGTTGCCGCTGATAAACCGCCGATAAAGACAAATGTAGCGAGGATCTGATGCTCCATCATGATAGGTAAAGCAAGTACGAAACTATCCGGTGCCGCACCATAGCCAATATCGGGGTGGATAGCGGCGGTAGCGATTGGGATGATCATGGCTGCTATCAATAACAAGTAAAGCGTAAATGCCCAGCGTGCGGTTTTTAAGTGTGAAGTGTTGTGGTTATCTACCACCACAACATGAAATTGTCGGGGCAAACAGACGATGGCAGCCGCTGCCATAAGCGTTTGTCCAACGAAGTTGAAGTTAAAGAAGTCAAAAGATTGCCAATGTTCGCTCAATGCTTCAAATGAGTCAGGAACTTGAGCTAAAGATTGCCATGCAAGCACGGCAACAATACCGAGTGCGAGTAACTTAACGATAGATTCAAAAGCAACGGCCAACATCAACCCTGAGCGATACTCAGTCACATCTACCTTTCTAGTGCCAAAGAAAATCGCAAATAATGCCATGATCAAGGTGCCAGCTAATGCGAGCGCAGTGCCAGATACTTGCTCATCCTGCTGTAATAACAAAAAGCTACTACTCAAGGCTTTGAGCTGGAGTGCAATATACGGAATGGTTGCCAATAGGGCTATCATCGTTACCATGACGGCCGTAGTTTGGCGTTTACCGTATCGTGCCGAAATGAAGTCGGCAATGGTGGTGATATTCTGCTTTTTACTGACCAATATGAGTTTGCGCAAAAAACCCTGACCGAACAAAAACAGTAAAATGGGCCCTAAAAGAATGGGGAAGTAATGCCAACTACTGGTGGCCGCAGTACCTACCGAGCCGTAATAAGTCCAGGAGGTACAATAAATCCCTAAGGAAAAGGCATAAACAAACGGATGATGACTAATTTTGAGTGCGCGGGGGGTGGTTTTATCTCCCCAGTTGGCGAGCCAAAAAAGTACACCAATATAAGCAGCGGCAACAAGGAGTAAAATGGCAGTCATAATGTTTGTTATAGTTTTTGGTATTAATATCGTCATACTTTAGCAAACAAATGGCACCCATAGTCTAGTTTACTCTATAATTTTATTTGAGATTTATATCTTATTTAAAATCAAAGTATTAGAGTTTTTCTTGGTGAGTAAAGACGTTCATTCACCATTCAAGTTAGACTAATGTCTTACTGTCGTATCCACTCATTGAAAATACATCTTCATCCAACCTGTTTTGACTTATCTTTTTGTTTATAAAGATTTTTTAATTTTAATGAATATCACGTATCTGCAGTTTACGTAAACGTTAATTTGCCGTTACGACTAAGGTCTCAATTTCAACTTACCAAGCCGTTGCTACTCTCATTAAGGTCTATTAACACAACTTGCTCCATGTTGGAGCGGGTGATAGGAGATTTAAAATGGCTTTTAAAAGTGAAGAACAAGCGAAAGCATATTGGTCAGAAAATCTCGCCTTGATGTTTAAGCTACTCGCTATCTGGTTTGTCGTTTCATTTGGATTCGGCATCCTGTTAGTTGATGTGCTCAACGAAGTTCGTTTTTTTGGATTTAAACTCGGATTTTGGTTTTCTCAGCAAGGCGCAATTTATACTTTTGTTGCGTTAATTTTTGTCTACGTTTCAAAAATGAATGCGTTGGACAAAAAATACGGCGTGGATGAGTGAGGAGCTAATCGATGGATGTTCAAATTTTAACTTTTATTATCGTCGGCCTTAGTTTTGCGCTTTATATTGGTATCGCTATCTGGGCGAGAGCTGGGTCCACGAATGAATTCTATGTTGCTGGCGGCGGTGTACCTCCTGTTGCAAACGGTATGGCAACTGCTGCAGATTGGATGAGTGCAGCGTCCTTTATTTCAATGGCGGGGATTATTTCCTTCGCTGGTTACGACGGCGGTGTTTACCTGATGGGGTGGACCGGCGGTTATGTATTACTTGCCCTGTGTTTAGCACCTTATTTGCGTAAATTTGGTAAGTTCACGGTACCAGATTTTATCGGTGATCGTTACTATTCTCAGGTTGCACGTGTGGTTGCGATCCTGTGTGCTATCTTCATCTGTTTTACCTATATTGCTGGTCAAATGCGTGGTGTTGGTGTGGTGTTCTCTCGTTTCCTCGAAGTGGATATTGAAACGGGTGTTTACATCGGAATGGTGATTGTATTCTTCTACGCGGTACTTGGCGGTATGAAGGGGATCACTTATACACAGGTCGCTCAATATTGTGTACTTGTGTTTGCTTATTTAGTTCCTGCTATTTTCATCTCACTGATGATGACAGGCCATTTACTACCACAAACTGGTTTTGGTGCGACGTTGGCTGATGGCTCGGGCACCTATCTACTCGACAAGCTAGATGGACTCAGTACCGAGCTCGGTTTTGCGCAGTACACCGAAGGCTCTAAGAGTATGGTTGACGTATTCGCTATTACCGCTGCACTTATGGTTGGTACTGCTGGTCTGCCACATGTAATTGTTCGCTTCTTCACCGTTCCTAGAGTAAAAGACACTCGTATTTCAGCTGCTTGGACCTTAGTGTTTATCGCTATCGTATATACAACTGCACCTGCTGTTGCGTCATTCGCTCGCGTAAACATGATCGACACTATCAACGGTAAAGATGGTAGTGGCACGGTATATGAAGAAGCACCACAGTGGGTGAAAAACTGGGAAAGAACAGGCCTTATCGTATTCAATGATAAGAATGGTGATGGCAAAATGCAGTACTCTGCAGGCAAGATTGATGATCCTGCAAGTGCAAACGAAGTGAAGATTGACCGCGATATTATGGTATTGGCAAATCCAGAAATTGCGAATCTGCCTGCGTGGGTGATTGCATTGGTCGCTGCAGGTGGTATTGCTGCGGCGCTATCGACAACCGCTGGTTTGCTACTGGTTATTTCAACATCGGTATCACATGACTTGTTGAAGCGTACCATCAAGCCGGATATCAACGATAAACAAGAATTGCTGGCTGCGCGCTTAGCGGCGATGGTAGCTATCGCAATCTCGGCGTACTTTGGTATAAACCCGCCAGGGTTTGTTGCCTCGGTGGTTGCATTTGCCTTCGGGTTGGCTGCGGCGAGTTTCTTCCCTGCAATTATCATGGGGATATTCTCTAAGCGAATGAATAAAGAAGGTGCGATTGCCGGCATGGTAACGGGTATAGGTTTCACTGCGGCTTATATTATTTACTTTAAGTTTGTCAGCCCTGAGCTAAATGCCCCTGCAAACTGGTTGTTTGGGATTTCTCCTGAAGGGATCGGTATTGTAGGTATGCTAGTGAACTTCGTTGTAGCTGCACTGGTTATGAAGGTAACCGCGGATACACCTGAAGAAGTCAAAGTGATGGTTGATGGGATCCGTAACCCTAAAGGGTCTAGCGCTGCTCACGCACACTAAGCAATGCTAATCGAATTTGCCCAGCCAGCGTGCTGGGCAAATTTGTTTTTGATAGCGCAAAATTGTAGACGATTAAAAGGATAGTTAGGTATGACGCCAGAAATTCAAGATGTCTTTCAGTTTGTTTATAAACAAGCCCCGTTTTCTGAATTGCCCGAAGCGGCTGCCAGCTACTTTTCAAAACATATCGAAATTGTTTATCTTAGCCAGACGAATCAACAAGAGTGGCTTCAAGATGGCAAGCCAAATCTATATTTGCTGCGCTCAGGTGTGGTTGATCTGATCTCAGCAAAAGACGAAGTCATTGGTCGTATGAGCGAGGGAGACTACTTTGGTTATCCTTCTTTATTAACCGGTGATGCTATTCAAAATCGCATCGAAGTTCAAAAAGATGGCTTGGTTTATATTCTCAATGAGCAGAACTTTGATTTTTTACGCCGAGAATATAAACCTTTTGAGCAATACTTTGTTAGAGCACACGCTAACCGACTACTTTCTTCTCGTTATAAACAGCAAAGCGAAACTTGGTCAGAGCGGAAAATATCTGAACTAATGACTAAAGATGCGGTTACTATCGCGCCGACAGCGAGTATTCGTGAGGCCGCCAAATTGATGAGCCAGCATCGTGTTTCATCAATTATGGTCACGGAGCAAGCGCGCTTGGTTGGCGTTGTGACGGATAGAGATCTGCGCAATCGAGTTCTAGCGCAAGACAAAGATCCCAGTGCTCCACTTGCTGAGATCATGACGGAAAAGCCAAAACATATTTTTGAAAACAACCGTGTGTTTTCGGCCCTGCATTTAATGCTTAAGCACAATATCCATCACTTGCCTGTGTTAAATGAAGCATATAAACCATTGGGCATGCTGACCAGCACCGATCTACTGAGACAGCAAAAAAGTGATCCGGTGCAACTTATTGGCAGGATCTATAAAGCACAAAATCTTCTGGCTATCAAAAACTGCGCTCAGGAGATCCCAGATCTATTGCGTCAATTTTCCTATCATATCGAAGATATTTCACTGATTGGCAAGCTATTAAGTGGCCTCACTGATGCGCTAACATCAAGATTAATCTATTTATATCAACAGCAGCATGGTGCTGCACCATGCCGTTTTGCGTGGATCTGTTTTGGCTCTCAGGCACGAGAAGAGCAGACCTTACATTCAGATCAAGACAATGGTTTGTTGCTACCAGACAATATCAGCGAAAACGATCGTCGTTACTTTGCTGCTTTAGGCGCGTTTGTTTGTGAGCAACTCAACGAGTGCGGTATTCAATCTTGCCCGGGAAATATCATGGCTAGTAATGCAGATTGCCGTGGCACAGTTGCCCAGTGGACCGCCAAATTTAGCAAGTGGATCTTGTCTCCTACGCCAAAAGCGATGCTTAATTGCAAGATCTACTTTGATATGCGTTTTATTGATGGCGCCAGCGATCTCTATGCGACCCTGCGCCAATCTTTGGAGCAGATCAGTCGAAACGAGTTGTTTTATGCGGCAATGGCGACAGACATCAACGCAAACTCGGTACCGATCGGGATCTTTCAACAATTTAAGCTGGAAAAAGACAAGAGCAAACATAAGTATTTAGATTTGAAAAAACGTGGGGTTGCCATTATCAACGACGTGGTTAGGTTGTATGCGCTAAAGGTTGGGGTTGCAAGAGCTAACACCTTAGAGCGCCTAGAGGCACTGACTAAAAGCCCATTACTTGCTAAATCGGATATCGACAATCTAAAAGACTGTTGGCGGTTTTTAACACAATTGCGGTTAAAGACCCAAATCAACCGTGAAGGGTTACCAGGAAATTGTATTAACCCAGAAAACCTCTCTTCTCTTGAGCGCCATCAACTCAAAGAAGCATTTTATTTAGTCAAACAAGCACAGCAGGCGAGTGCATTTAAGTTTGCTCGAGGGAGTTTATAAGCAATGAACTGGTTTTCTCACTCTGTTGCTAAGTGGCGCTATAAACATCTGCCGTTTGCGCAAGCCGAGTTGGTGGTGCTAGACCTTGAGCTCACCGGGCTTGATCCTAAGCGCCATGAAATTGTGTCGGCTGGTTGGTTGCCGATTAAAAATATGCGGATCCAAGTGAAAGATGCACAGTATCATTTGAACAGTGAAGTGCGAACGCTTGCACAAAGTCCAGTTTTTCACGGTATTGATAGTAGTCAATTGGCAGATGGTGAGTCCTTACAAACTTTGTTGCTGGCGCTTCAGCGCGCGCTCCACGGTAAAGTGTTGGTATGTCATAACGTACAGATGGATTGGGCGTTTCTTAAGGCGGCATTTCAGCGCTTTGAGCTAAACGTAAGACCTGCTTTGTTGTTAGATACCATGCTGATAGATAAGCGTCGTGTGTTAAAGCAAGGCTATCCGTTGGCGCAAGATGCATTAACACTAAACGCTTGTAGAATGCGTTATGGTTTACCTCCTCACCAATTGCATGATGCGCTTAGCGATGCTTTAGCGACAGCGGAACTACTGTTGGCGCAATCTCAGGCCATTTGTGCTGGCGGTAAATGTAAAATTGCGGATTTAACTTGAGTTAAAAAATTGCCCTAGCCCCTTACACATTTCACTCAGGTCGATTACAATAGCGCCATCAAAACGAAGGGGAACTTTCGTACTTGCGACTTCATGGATTTTCAATTTAATGACAATCAAGCTTGCAATTAATGGCTTTGGTCGAATAGGGCGTAATATCGTAAGAGCACTCTATGAGTCGGGTCGTCACCACGAAATACAAATTGTAGCCATCAATGAGTTGGCGGATCCTAAAGGGATCGCGCATCTTCTAAAATACGATACCTCACATGGGCGTTTTGCTTTTCCAGTTTCGTTAACAGAATCTTTTTTGGAAGTAGCTGAGGATAAGATCCAGTTATTTTCAGAGCCAGATCCAAGTCACCTGCCTTGGCGCGCGCTGGATGTTGATGTGGTGCTCGATTGCACTGGCGTCTATCATTCTCGTCAGCACGCACTTGCGCATATTCAGGCTGGGGCAAAGAAAGTATTATTTTCACATCCTGCTGATGCTGATGTTGATGCGACGGTGATCTTCGGTATCAACGAAGAAATACTGTTACCTGAGCACACCATTGTGTCTAACGGCTCATGTACAACAAACTGTATTGTTCCGGTAATTAAAGTGCTAGACGATAAGTTTGGTGTTGAGTCCGGTGCTATTACTACTATTCACGCCTCTATGCATGATCAACAAGTGATTGATGCTTATCACAGTGATTTGCGTCGTACGCGTGCGGCAAGCCAATCCATCATTCCTGTTGATACTAAGCTGGCTCGCGGTATTGAACGTATTTTACCTAAGTTCCAAGGTCGTTTTGAGGCGATCGCGGTACGGGTGCCAACAATCAATGTTACGGCGATGGATCTGAGTGTGACGCTCAATGAAAATGTCACAATTGATGCGGTAAACTCAGTTCTAAAGCAGGCTGCTGGTGGCCGTTTAGAAGGGGTACTGAGCTACACTGAAGAGCCGCTAGTGTCGGTTGATTTTAATCACGATCCACATTCTTGTATTATAGATGGTACGCAAACTCGAGTGAGTCACAAGCGCTTGGTTAAGCTACTAGTTTGGTGTGATAACGAGTGGGGTTTTGCTAATCGTATGCTTGATACCGCTTGCGTGATGATGCGTGGCTAATCATTTGTTTCAGACGCTGTTATAATCAAATTGTCTGCACAAAATTAAAACAATAATTCAAACCGAGGTAGCAAACGATTGCTGCCTTGTAGATAACAAAATGTATCGTTCTTTAAGGAGATGTCCAATGTCAGTCATTAAGATGGCGGATTTAGATTTAAACGGCAAGCGTGTGTTGATCCGCGAAGACCTAAATGTGCCAATTAAAGATGGCAAAGTCGCGTCGGACGCGCGGATCCGTGCTGCACTACCTAGTATCAAATTAGCGCTAGAAAAAGGTGCTAAAGTGATGGTGATGTCTCACCTTGGTCGTCCAACTGAGGGAGAATATGATGCACAATATTCTATGCAGCCGGTTGTGGATTATCTTAATGATGCGTTATCTCAAGATGTACGTTTAGTGACTGACTATCTTGACGGCGTGGATGTACAAGACAATGAAGTTATCGTATTCGAAAACGTGCGTTTTAACGTTGGCGAGAAAAAAGACGATGAAGTACTTGCGAAAAAACTAGCAGCGCTTTGTGATGTCTACGTGATGGATGCCTTTGGTACTGCGCACCGCGCACAGGCTTCAACACATGGTGTTGGCTTATACGCTGAGGTGGCTTGTGCAGGTCCATTGCTTGCGGCTGAACTAGACGCACTTGGCAAAGCACTAGATAACCCAGCTCGTCCTTTGGTGGCCATCGTTGGCGGCTCTAAAGTATCAACCAAACTAACCGTGCTTGATTCATTGTCTAAGGTTGTTGACCAACTCGTGACTGGTGGCGGTATTGCAAATACTTTCATTGCTGCAGCGGGTAACCCTGTCGGTAAGTCGCTGTACGAAGCGGATTTGATCCCTGAAGCGAACAAGCTAGTGGCCGCTGCTAGAGCGAATGACGGTGATATTCCTGTTCCGACGGATGTGGTTGTAGGTAATGAGTTTTCAGAATCTGCAGTTGCTACCATTAAAGATGTAAGCGAAGTGTCAGACGAAGACATGATCTTCGACATCGGTCCTGATACTGCAACTCAACTTGCTGAGATCATTGCAAATGCTGGCACTGTGGTTTGGAATGGCCCTGTGGGCGTATTCGAATTTGACCAGTTTGGTAATGGTACTGAAGCGATTGCCAATGCCATCGCTAAGTCGTCAGCATTCTCAATTGCTGGTGGTGGCGATACGTTAGCTGCTATCGATAAGTATGGTGTTGAGCAAGATATCTCTTATATTTCTACTGGTGGTGGTGCTTTCCTTGAATTCCTTGAGGGTAAAACACTTCCTGCGGTCGCCATGCTTGAGCAGCGAGCTAGAGACTAAAATTGATTGAGGTAGCGTTAAGCTGCCTCTTAATATCAGGTAAACATCACTCTCTCACATACTTGATGTTTGCTTGACGACGCGTAGCGTCCGGTTAGCCAACAAATAAAGTGGTTAACCTTATCAGCATTGGCTGGTGTAAACATATTATCCGTTCAAACCGATAGCGGTGGCTATCAACAATTGGAGAAAAGCAATATGGCTTTAATCAGTATGCGTCAACTTCTCGATCATGCAGCTGAGCATGGTTATGGCGTTCCGGCATTTAACGTGAATAACCAAGAGCAAATGCGTGCGATCATGGAAGCTGCGGACAAGACAAATAGTCCGGTTATCGTGCAAGGTTCTGCTGGTGCACGCAAATATGCTGGTGCACCATTTATCCGCCACATGATTTTAGCGGCTGTAGAAGAATGGCCTCATATTCCAGTTGTAATGCACCAAGATCATGGTACTTCACCTGCTGTATGTCAGCGCTCAATTCAACTTGGTTTCTCATCAGTCATGATGGACGGCTCTCTAATGGAAGACGGTAAAACGCCTTCAAGCTACGAGTATAATGTGGACGTTACTCGTCGTACCGTTGAAATGGCGCACGCGTGTGGCGTGTCTGTTGAGGGCGAGCTAGGTGTACTTGGTTCTCTTGAGACTGGTGAAGCTGGTGAAGAAGACGGTATTGGCGCTGAAGGTAAATTAACAGAAGATCAGCTACTGACAGATCCTGAAGAAGCTGCAGACTTCGTCAAGAAAACCAATGTAGATGCGCTTGCTATTGCATGTGGTACATCACACGGTGCTTATAAATTTACTCGTCCACCAACGGGCGATATCTTAGCAATTAACCGCATCAAAGAAATCCACGCTCGTATTCCTGATACTCACTTAGTAATGCATGGTTCGTCTTCAGTTCCGCAGGACTGGTTAGCAATCATCAATGAGTTTGGTGGTGAAATCCCTGAGACTTACGGTGTACCGGTTGAGCAAATTGTTGAAGGTATTAAATTCGGTGTTCGTAAAGTTAATATCGATACCGATCTACGTTTAGCATCAACAGGTGCTATTCGTCGCCACCTTGCGCAAAACCCAAGCAATTTCGATCCACGCAAATTCTTAGCTGAAGCGACGAAAGCGATGACTGAGATCTGTATTGCGCGCTACGAAGCGTTCGGTACAGCAGGTCAAGCAGCTAAGATCAAGCCAATTTCACTTGATGATATGCACTTGAGATATCTAACTGGTGAGTTAGATCCTAAAGTGAAATAACTTACCGGATCAAAATTTGACTAAGTAAAATTGTGCATCGCACTTTGATACTTCGAAAAGCCTCTGAAATAGAGGCTTTTTTGTATCTGATCCTTGATTTTAAACCTAGCTTAATAGGGTTTGCTGGATGAAAATATACTTAGATCGCCATTTTACTAGCGAGGTAAATAGGGATCAGATCTTTACTAACAAAGATCATTGTTTAACTAAGTAGATATATTTCAAAACCTCAGATCAATAAGTTAGCCTCGCTTAGATCATTTTTATACCAACGTGATCCAGCGTTAAGTAGTAAGAGGTTAGTAAGAAAATGATCTTGGGGACGATCTTGTTGGTAAAAATCTGATCCTGACTATAGATGATCTCTAGCAGTTAATAAAATACTGATCCCGGAGTCAGTTTCTTGATCTCCAGCTAAAAGTGTCTAACTTTAACAATACGAGATCTGTTCGCTACGTCCTCTCTGTCTGGCTTCGGCATCTCAAACCTTGTTGTACTGCGCCCAAATACTATCCAAGGTGATCAAAGGTGAAAATGAAATACCTACCATTTGTTGCTCTAAGCCTTTGCTCTATGAGTGTTTGTAGTTATGCAAACGAAGCTGTATCTCTATACGGTAGAGCTCATGTCGGGGTGCAAAACTCTGATAAAGACGGTGATAGCGATACTTCAATTGAGAGTTATAACTCTCGCATGGGGTTAAAGGGATCGACAAAGCTGCAGGATGGGCTTGAGGTCTTTTATAAATATGAATTCCAAGTTGAGATCACAGATCAAGACAAAGATGGTAAGTCAGGTGATAACCTTACAGCACGCTCTCAGTATCTTGGGGTTAAAGGGAGCTATGGTCAGCTCCTGATCGGCCGTGATGATACACCGATGAAAAAGTCGCAAGGCAAAGTGGACTTAATGAATGACTTTTCTGGTGATATTAATTCGTTCTTTGTTGGTGAAAATCGCCTTGGTGACACCGTGCAATATACAACTCCGGCTATTAATCATTTGCAGTTTACAGTGAGTTATATTGCCGAAGACAACAGCAAACAAAACGGTGAAGATGGCTTATCTTTGTCGGCAAGTTACGGTGATAGCAAACTCAAAAAAACCAATGTATATGTTGCTGTTGCCCACGACAATAAAGTTGCGGGACAAGACATTAATCGCGTGACGGTACAAGGAAAACTAGGGGACTTTAAACTCGGCGGTATGTATCAACAAAATGAAGCGATTGATAGTGATGAAGAAGTAGATAGCTTCATGGTGAGTGCTGCTTACCAGATTGAGTCATATACCTTACTGGCTCAATATCAAGATTCGGATGGGGCTGCAGGTAAGCTGAAAGACTCTGGCAATGCAGCCTCAGTAGGTGTGGAAAAAAGTCTAAGTAAACAAGCTCGTATGTATCTTTGGTATTCGAAATTTTCTTTGGATAACAACGAAGATCACAACACGATGGCGGTCACATTGAGATATGACTTTTAATTTACAAAGGCGTAAGGCTATTTACAAAAAGCATGCTGATTTTGCGGTGAATTGCAGCGTAGTTTTTGTAGTATGGTTTGGAGATCGTAGTCCATATTTCGAAAACACTATTTTGAGACCAATATTTTAGTATGAAATATATTTAAAATCATATTATTACAAATAAATAAGGTATTCCCTTTGTAGCCAAAAAAGAGATTTTTTTGGCTTGTTTTGCGTTTACACGTTACACTTTCATAAAAATGTCACAGTTAGTCATAATAATGACATCAACAACGTCGGTAACGAGAGAACATTGGGAATGTCACGTAAAGTACTTGTAGTTGATGATGAAGCACCTATCAGAGAAATGTTGGTGTTCGTACTAGAGCAAAATGGTTTTCAAGCAATTGAAGCGGAAGACTATGATTCAGCAGTTGCTGCTATGGTAGAACCTTATCCAGATATGGTGCTACTAGACTGGATGCTGCCAGGAGGCAGTGGTATTCAAATTGCTAAAAAGTTTAAGCAAAGTGAATATACCCGTCAGATCCCAATCATCATGCTAACGGCAAGAGGTGAAGAGGAAGACAAAGTTAAAGGATTAGAGGTTGGTGCGGATGATTATGTGACAAAGCCTTTCTCTCCTAAAGAGCTAATGGCTCGTATTAAAGCGGTAATGCGTCGAGTTTCACCGACGTCGCTAGAAGAAGCGATAGAAGTTCACGGATTACGTTTAGACCCTATTTCTCACCGAGTGACATCTGCGGGCACTGAGTTAGATATGGGGCCGACAGAGTTTCGTTTATTACATTTCTTCATGACACACCCTGAACGTGTTTATAGCCGTGAACAGCTGTTAGATCACGTATGGGGCACTAATGTGTACGTTGAAGACCGCACTGTAGACGTTCATATTCGTCGCTTACGTAAAGCTATCGCACCGCTTGGCCACGATCGCTTAGTGCAAACCGTACGTGGTGCAGGTTACCGCTTTTCGAGTAAACTGTAATTAGTATTCCAAGAGGAACTGAATTATTTGGTTCCTAAATGGATTTAGTCTATGTATCGAGTGATTGATAAACAGGCGTTAACGAGACGCCTGTTTTTGTATTTCCTACCACTAGCCTTAATTGGCTATTTAGTCAGTGCACCTTTTCTGTTTCTTTTCATAGGTGCTTTCGTCTTATTAGTTTGGCATTACAAACAACTCTATCGTTTGAGCGACTGGCTGCTCAACCAACGTAGTTTTAATCCACCTGAAGGTAAGGGCGCTTGGGAGCAAGTGTTTGAAGGGATCTATCAGCTTCAGCAACGTAATCGTAAAAAGCGTAATGAGCTCGCGGAACTGATCCGACGCTTTCGTGAGGGGGCTGAAGCTATCCCAGACGCGGTCGTTGTACTGCAACAAGATCTCAGTATTGTGTGGTGTAACCAATTAGCTTTGAAAGTGTTAGGTTTGCAATGGCCTACAGATCATGGTCAAAGATTGGATAACCTTATCCGAGATCCTAAATTTGTAAAATACATGCATGAACATCGCTTTGATGAAGCATTAGAGCTTGAGACCGGACTTGCACATGAGCAAGTGTTGGAAATACGAGTCATGCCTTATGCCGAGCAGCTTATGCTAGTGGCGCGTGATGTCAGCCGACTAAAGCAATTAGAGCAAATGCGCAAAGACTTTGTCGCAAATGTATCTCATGAGCTAAGGACGCCGCTAACCGTCATGGCTGGCTATCTAGAGATGATGGATAGCGATAATATGCCACCCCCCGCGATGTGGGCTAAAGCACATGGCACTATGATAGATCAGTGTAAACGGATGGATAGTCTGGTAAATCAACTTCTTTCCTTGTCTCGAATCGAAGGGGCGAGAAAGCAAGACAATGACAAAGCCGTGAATATTCCTGCCATGCTTGATCTTATTCATACCGAAGCGAAGTCACTTAATCAGGAAAAGGGCCATGAGCTCGTTTTTGATATTGATCCGACTTTGGATATCAAAGGGGCTGGGGATGAGTTACGCAGTGCTTACTCAAATTTAATTTTTAATGCTATTCATTACACCAAACCCGGTGGGCACATTCGTGTACGTTGGTATTTAGAAAACGACTTGCCGACGTTTAGTGTCGTCGATAATGGTGATGGTATTGCGCCTGAACACATTAACCGACTAACTGAACGTTTTTACCGTGTGGATAAAGCACGAAGCCGAAAAACAGGCGGTTCGGGTCTTGGTTTAGCAATTACTAAACATGTGTTATCTCGTCATGACTCAGCTTTACATATTGAAAGCAAAGTGGGTGAAGGCTCTCGCTTTTGGTTTGCTTTCCCCAAACAAAAGCGAATTTTTATGACAAATGATGAAAGTCATAAAAGTGTAATTTAAGAGTAATTTTATTGTCATTTTATCGCTGCACAATGAGCTGCGTAAAATAACTGGGACCAACAACTGGAGTGACCCCAATGAAATTTAAAAGCTTAGTTGCCGCAATGGGTGTGGCTATTACTACATTAGTTTCTACTCAAGTATCTGCTTTAGACGAAAAGTTACCAGAGTATAATAAAACCAGCGGTATCTCAGGAAACTTCTCTTCTGTAGGTTCTGATACGCTTGCCAACATGATGACGTTTTGGGCAGAAGAATATAAAAGAATTTACCCTAACGTAAATATCCAAATCCAAGCTGCTGGTTCTTCTACTGCGCCACCAGCACTAACGGAAGCAACGGCAAACTTCGGCCCTATGAGCCGTAAGATGAAGTCAAAAGAAATCGAAGCTTTTGAAAAGCGTTATGGTTATAAGCCAACAGAAATCCGCGTAGCAATTGATGCGCTCGCAGTATTTGTACACAAAGATAACCCAATTGAAGGCTTAACAATTGAACAGGTTGATTCAATCTTCTCTTCAACGCGCAAGTGTGGTTCGGCAGCACAGGCAAATCGCTGGAGTGATGTTGGTCTAACGGGTGATTGGGCAGCAAAAGATATTCAGCTTTATGGTCGTAACTCAGTATCTGGTACTTATGGTTACTTCAAGAAAAAAGCACTGTGTAAAGGTGACTTCCGCAATAATGTTAACGAGCAGCCAGGTTCTGCGTCTGTAGTACAGTCTATCTCGTCTTCAGTGAATGCGATTGGTTACTCTGGTATTGGTTATAAAACGTCAGGCGTACGTACCGTACCACTAGCGAAAAAAGGCACGAACTACGTTGATGCAACATTAGAAAATGTGGCACAGGGCAAATACCCACTGTCTCGCTTCCTATATCTATATGTGAACAAGCACCCTAATAAAGAATTAGCACCTATCGAGGCTGAATTCTTGAAGATGGTATTGTCTAAAGAAGGTCAAAAGATTGTTGAGAAAGATGGTTACGTTCCTCTTTCTAGCGAAATGGCGACACGTGAATTGAAAAAGTTAGGTTTACTTTAATCAATTACTCAACCCGCTAATTACTTGTTGTTATTGATGCCGCTCATTGAGCGGCATTTTTTATTTTCACACTTATATGTTCCCAGATTGAATAATTTGTTTAAATCTTCATCCTCAGGCGGCAAAAAAGCTGGAAATATTCTATATTTAGTTAAAATTTATAATAAATCAGTCGATAATGAACTCGTCTTACTTCAAAAGGTGTATATATGAGTCTAGGTACTGCTTTTGCTGATCTTAGTATCACCAAAAAGATCCACGCAATTACGCTCGTTGCGGTTGTCGCTTTTGTGGTTATCGTGTTTGTTAATTACAACGCTATTAGTTCTAACCAAAGGGCCTTAAATGAATTAGAGGAGCAGACATACAAAATTCTTAACCTCGCCACAGAAAACGCAAATAAGCTGCAGAATTTAGATGAGCTATTCACTCAAGCTGTAACCTTCGGGGATGCTGAATTATTAGATAAAGCAAAAGAATATCAACAGCAAATCCAAGCTAACTTGCAAAAAATTGAGTCGGTACAAAGTGGCTTTATGCCCTCAGATAATAGCGATGAACTTACGCAGTACGGCAAAATTGCGCAACAAATTGCTGGAGGAATGATAGATGGTACAGCTGATTTTTCTCGTATCCAAGAAGATGCCAAAAAGAAAACTGAAATCTACGAAGGCTTAGTCGCAGATTTTACCAAGGCTAAAACGAACGCGAATGATCGTTTTGTTGAATTACTTCAAAATACCGAAGAGCGCTCAGCAAACGCGCTCACGATAATGTTGATTGTGGCCGTTATTTCTTTACTTGTGCTGGTTTTCTTAGCGGTTATGATCGCAAGAGGTATAGGCAACTCGGCTAAGGATGCGGCGCAAAATCTGAAACTATTAGCGCAAGGGCAGGGTTCTTTGTCCACCACGCTCAATGTGCGCTCTCACGATGAAATTGGCCAGGTATCCATAAACTTTAATGAATTTGTCGGGTTACTAAAAGGGGCTGTTGTTGAGGTGATGAGTGTCGTCGAACCTTTGATGAAAGACTCAAGTCGCCTTATTCAGGGGATGGAAAAAGCTGAGGGGGCAACGAATCAACAAACGCATGACGCGGAAGTAGTACGTCAATCTATGGAAGAAATGCGGTTAAGTGTGGGTGATATCTCTCATTCAGCGTCACAAGCTTCTGATGCTGCTCAGCTGGCCGAACAAGAAGTTGAGCAGAGTAAGCGCCAAATTCAGGTGTCAGTTAACGAATCACAAGCACTAAGTGAAGAAATTAATCATGCAGCAGAGACGATCAATAAGCTAGCTGATGATACACAGAACGTGACGCAAATCTTAAATGTGATCACATCGATTGCAGAGCAAACCAATTTACTTGCCTTGAATGCTGCGATTGAGGCGGCTCGTGCAGGTGAGCAAGGTCGAGGTTTTGCGGTGGTTGCTGATGAAGTCCGCGAATTAGCCTCAAGAACAGCAAAGTCGACCAATGAGATAAGAGAACTTTTAAATGTGCTAACAGAAGCAGCAAATCAAGCGGTGAAAGCAATGACAAGTGCAAGCAGTATGGCAATTAATAATGCTGAAGCTGCTGCACAAACTGGGCAGTCGATTGAGCAGATAGCAGCACAAATCTTGTCAATTAATAGCATGAATGGTCAAATTGCTGCGGCAACGGAGGAACAGACCTCGGTAGCCGCTATGGTAGTAAACAATGTGACATCTATGCACCAGTCTTTCCAAGACACAATGCAAGCGTTGAATGAAGTACAAGACGTTGCTGAGAATCTCCATGTACTGTCCGACAACTTGAAAGATGCAACCTCAAAATTTAGAGTCTAATGCTTTAATTTTTAAACGATAAATAAAAACAGCCACATTAAGTGGCTGTTTTTATTTGATAAGGAATATTAGGGCCTGTTTATCTTTCAAGTTTGCTTTTGCAGCAGTTTGATTGGTATTTATACAAGGCAGAGCCTGCGTAGCATAGTCATTCTATGTGAGTCAGGCGAGAACACAGTAGAAATGCCAATCAAGCGCTGCCCTTTGGGTTCACCTGAGTGCGCTTTGTTCATTGTTGCTCAACTTTTGCCTAGATCACTAGGCGGCAAGTCGGGCGTCGCGACCAAAACCCACTCAGAAGAACAAAAATCAAACAGCAAAGGTCAACAGGCCCTAGTATTTACCAATCACTTTGACGGCACCGGTTACTTTAGTAGCATCGATATAACCAATTGCGTCTGCATTGCTCGAAACAAAATCGATTACCGCTTGATCGCTATCTAGCTTCTTCGGAGGTGTTCCCTTACCGGTGAATACTAATTTAGACCAATGGGCATTTAGCTGAGAGCTAGATTTACCAATCACTTTGTCGTTAAACTCGTCAAATACCGCGTTACCATCCTGATTCACAGGGGTCGCACTACTACCATCGGCAAATGATTTGCTTTTGCCAAGGAATAATTTTTTGATAGTACCATCATCTACAGTAGATGCATTTGCTGAGTTCACGATAACAGCAACATCTGCTAAAACTGCCTGACTGGCTAATAGTAGCCCTAAGGTCATTATTTTTTTAATCATATTAACCTCCGTTAGAATACTAAATCGATACCGAAGCTCAACAGTTCAACTTTTTGATCTGTTAGCGTGTTATCGAATTGGTTTAGTTCAATCTTGAATGCTGCTGACGGATGGAAGTCATAACGTGCACCAATACTCCACGTTTCTGATTCTGCACGAGCGCCTGCAAGCGCACCATTAACAAGTGTTCTTAAATAAGGTGCATTTGGATTGGTTGGATCGGTCGTGACAGGAATGGTTACACCATTTGGAGCGGTGATGGTGAGTGGGACAGAGTTAAACTCGTCGTTGTCATTCTTATCTTCATTGTGTTCGTAGGTTAGGTGGACTGTCCATGCATCAATACGGTAACCGAGGGAAGCGTAATACTGCTGTTGTTTAGCAAGTATGCTGTTATCCACTTCAAACTGAGTGTATTCTGCATCGAACAAGATATCGTTGTAGTCGATAGCAATACCAATCGCGGCAAAGTAAGCATCATCTTTATCGACAGCAATATCATCCGCTTGTTGCGTTAGCCCGTAGCCAGTTAACCCTGCCAATAATCCCGATAGTTCAGGGCTATTAGCTGCGCTAATGCTCGCTTCGGTAGCAAAGTAGGCCGCACGCGCACTGAACCAATCTCTGCTTAGTGTCCAGTTAATACCTACCGTGTTATTTAACTCAGCTTCATCTGAATAGGTAATAGCAACAATTTCGTCATCTACGCTGCCTAAAGCTAGCTGTACAGTGCTTTCCCATTCCCCTAATGTCGAATTATGGATATAACTCAATCCGTTATAGGTGCTAAAGCTTAGGTTATATACAGATTGAGGTGGTTTAACCCAGCGGTATGCATAGCCCACATCTAAAAAGTCAGAATAGCGATAGAATGGTATACGCATTTTACCTGCGCTTATCTGCGAAGAATCTGAAATCGCATAAGTTAAGTATGCCCATTCAAACTCGGCATCAAAGTCATTCTGGCCACGACCTACGATCTGTGCTGTGGCAGTTAGACTTTCTTGTAGATCGGCGGACAGCTGTAAAGCAAATAAGCTACGATTTTCCATATCAAAATCATTATCATAGCCATATAGTGTGTCGTCACTATCTAGCGTTTGACCACCAATAATGGAAGCAAAACCATTAATTCTGATCTCAGCGGCACTTTGAAAACTCACTGTCCCAAGCGCTATCGCTAATGCAATTGCAGATTTTTTCATATTGATTCCCATTTTCTTTGCAAAGAGTCGTGTCTGTAACACGCATTAAAAGCACTGATACTGAGCTCAACAGTCGTGTTACTTTTGTCTTAGAGATTAGAATAAAAACCAGAAATAACAAGTTATTAAGAAAAGTTAGTGCTTACAACCTGCATTGTTTAGTAAATCAAGCCTTAAGCCAAGCTAAGTTGGTGTTGTATGTCTATCTCATCAGACCAGTTTATTGTATCGCAAAATATTCTAAAAAGGTGAATAAAAAATAACTGATGGAGTCAGGAGGTATTTGTATTTAAAAGAATAAAGGGGATTTTTTGCTAAAAAAGAGCAAACTATCGTTTGCTCTCGGTAATTTTTTCAGCCTGTACTTTGCAGGCATTATACTGCTCAATACATTTATCCGTGCATATCTGTAACGACATTGTCTCTGGCGTGTTTTGCATCTCACAGTTGCGCTCGCATTGATAATTCTGTTGTGCACATTGATTCAACTCAGGTGAGATAGAGTTACTACACCCCAGTAGGGTGGTAGAAAGTACTAACAAGGCGAACGCAATTTTCATTATTATTCCTTAGACTGTGACTTGAATATTATCAATCAGTCTGACTTTACCGAGAAAAGCTGCGGCAAGAATGACGAGTTGACTATCCTCGAGTGTAGCAGGTTTCAAGCTATCTTTTTGACAAATGTTAAAATAATCCAACTTTAAACCTGCATTATGCAGCATTTCTGTTGCATTTTTTGTTACCTTCGAAAAATCTTTTTCGCCGTTTTCTAAAGCGCCAGCTGCTGCTTTTAGTGCTTGAAAAAGTACTTTAGCAGTATCTTTTTCTGATTCAGAGAGGTAGCCATTACGTGAGCTCATCGCCAGTCCAGAAACTTCTCTTTGAGTCGCAACACCAATCACTTCAACAGGCATAGACAAGTCTTTCACCATTGTTTTGATGACCTGTAACTGTTGAAAGTCTTTTTCACCAAAGCAGGCAAAATCAGGTTGTACTAAGTTAAACAGTTTAGTGACAACCGTTGCAACGCCACGAAAGTGTCCAGGGCGTGTACCACCACAGTGTCCTTCAGATACTCCCGGCACATCAACAAAACTTTGCGCATTTAGGCCGTTAGGATATATGGTCTCAACGGTAGGCGTAAACACAATATCAGTTTCTAGTTCTGCAAGGCCTTGCTTGTCTTGCTCAAGCGTACGTGGATAGCTGTCGAGGTCTTCGTTCGCACCAAATTGCATTGGATTTACAAAGATACTGACAACGACTTTATCCGCTAGGGTTTTTGCTTTTTCTACTAAGGAAAAATGACCACGGTGAAGGTTGCCCATCGTTGGTACGAAGGCAATGCTCAACCCTTGTTGGCGCCAAGCTTTAATCTGGCTTCGTAACGATTTAATCTCAGTAACTGATTGCATGTTGTACTCTAACTCAATAATAACAATACTAACCCAAACAAAACGCTTGGATCAGACTCAGCGATAAGCATCGCTCATCACAAATTTAATTAAATTCGTGATCAGGCCCCGGGAACTCACCTGATTGCACGTCTGCACAAAACTTTTTCACCGCATCTGGCATGTTGCCAGTTTCGAGCAGGAAGTTCTTCGAAAACTTAGGAATATATCCTGCAGAAATACCAACCAAGTCATGCATAACCAAAATTTGGCCATCGGTTTCTTTACCTGCGCCAATACCAATGACTGGAATTGTCACTGCGTCGGTAATGCGTTTAGCCAGTGCTGAAGGTACACATTCAATCACAATCATTTGTGCACCAGCACGTTCTAACGCTTGTGCATCGGCTATCATCTTTTGCGCTTGTGCTTCTTCACGACCTTGAATTTTAAAGCCGCCAAACACGTGCACTGATTGTGGGGTTAAACCTAAATGACCACAAACTGGGATCCCTTGCTGAGTAAGCAGTGCAATGCTGTCGTAAAGCCATTCACCACCTTCAAGCTTAACCATATTAGCACCAGAGCGCATCAAGGTAGCTGCATTCTGACAGGCTGACTGCGGATCTGAATAGCTCATAAAAGGCATATCGGCGATAACGAATAGCTCTTTACTACCAGCTCTGACACAACGGGTGTGATAGGCAATGTCATCCGTGGTAACGGCTAAAGTGTCTTCACCACCTTGTAAAACCATACCCAGAGAATCACCCACTAAGATGACATCTACGCCATTGTCGTGAAATAACTTTGCAAAACTTGCATCGTATGCGGTGAGGGCTGTTATTTTTGTTCCTTCACGCTTCATTTTGGCAAGTGTTGAGACGGAAATTTTTGCCATGGTAAACCCCTTGGATTGGTTTATTTGAGGATTGTTAATCCGTTAAGTGGTAACTTTTGTGTTAAAGAGCTAAGCTCAGTGCCATCAGGTAATTTGAGTTCTGGTGCTATCTCTAACAGTGGATAGACGACAAATTCTCTTTCTTTCAAGCCGTAATGTGGCACCGTCAGTCTATCACTGTTAATGGTGTCGGTATTAAAAAGCAGTATATCCAAATCGAGCGTGCGCGGTCCCCAGCGCTCAGCTTTGCGTACACGACCATGTTCAAGCTCTATTTGTTGCAACACATCGAGTAAAGATGCTGCTGTTAATGATGTCGCTAGTTTTGCTACGGCATTCACATAATCAGGTTGATCTTGAGGGCCCATAGGTTTTGAGCCATACAGGCTAGAGTGCTGGACAAGCGAGAGGTCTGGATGGGCGGCGAGCACATCGAGTGCTCGCTGTATTTGTGCCATCGGTTCGGATAGGTTTGCACCCAATCCAATGTACGCAATATTCATTTAATCTTCTTTCGGTTTTCTTTTTGGCTTACGTCTATTATAACGACGCTTAGGTTTGCTTTGGTTACCTAAGTTGCGCACCATGTCTTTTTGGCCGGTGACGTCATTCTTGAGGTAGTCAGTCCACCAAGCTGCAAGTTCTTCTTGCTCTTGTTCACCACTTTCAACACGCAATAATAGGAAATCATATGCGGCTTTGAATCTCGGCTGCAAGCTTAGGCGGTATGCACGCTGGCCTGAACGTTTATCTAGGCGTTGTTGAATATGCCAGATATCTCGGGCACCTAAAGTAAAGCGTTTAGGCACTGCAACGTGTTTAGCATTTTCAGCAAGGACGTGATTAATGGCTTGCATAAAGGCATCATATTCATTCATACCTTCGGCCGCGAGCGCTTCGCTTTTAGCTAAAATAGGGAACCATAAAAGTGCTGCATAGATAAATGCAGGGGTTACTTTTTTATCCGCGTTGATACGGCTATCCGTATTGGCAAACATTTGCTGAATAAAGCGACGCTCAAAGTCATTATCAGGCTGTGCTAGGATTTTATCTAACGCCGGGAATAATTGTGCAAACAAGCCGTATTCACGCATCTGAAGAAAGTTTTCTTCCGCTTTACCATTTAAAAATAGCTTTAGCGTTTCTTCGAACAAGCGTGCAGCTGGGATATGCCCAAGTAACGGCGCTAATGCTTTAATCGGAGTGCGGGTCGGCGTAGCAATCTCCATATCCAGTTTGGTTGCAAAGCGGATAGCTCTCAGCATACGTACCGGATCTTCGCGATAGCGAGTTTCAGGATCGCCAATCAGCTCAATTTTACGCGCTTTAATGTCAGCAACACCACCGGCAAAGTCGCGTAAAGTAAAGTCATTGATCGAATAATATAGCGCATTGATAGTAAAGTCGCGGCGCTCGGCGTCTTCTTCAATACTGCCGTAGACATTGTCGCGTAATAGCTGCCCGTGTTCGCTGGCTTGACTTGTCGTGGCACAAGAGTCATCACTTTGATGATGGCCACGCATGGTGGCAACTTCAATAATTTCTCGTCCAAAAACAATGTGCGCAAGGCGGAAGCGACGACCTATTAAGCGACAGTTACGGAAGAGCTTTTTGATTTGTTCAGGTGTCGCATTGGTAACGACATCAAAGTCTTTAGGCTCTATTCCTAGCATGATATCGCGGATACAACCACCAACTAGGTAGGCATCATAGCCACCGTCTTTTAAGCGATAGAGCACTTTGATAGCGTTAGGGCTAAATTGTTTACGAGATATACCATGCTCGCTGCGAGGAATTATCGCAGGTGTCGGGCTGGCCATTTTCACCGTCTCATCGCCTTTTCCAGTTACAAACTGGCGGCAAAAGTTTACAAGCTTGGAAATAATAACTCGTCTCCTGAGCAATCAAGTTTTCTATTCTAGTCGTTGTGAACCACTGCTTTTGTCTTAAAACAGGTCGCATTTAAGGCTCGCTATCATATACTCAAATGAGACTAAATTGAAGTACTTGAAAACAGTGGGCGAAAAGCAAAATCGCCATTTTCTAGAGAGTCTAGTTGAATTTCTTGTACTTTAGGAACGCGATCTAGACTAAAAATGTCAATAGCGTGAGCCAGTAATGCCTCAATATCTTGATAATTATGGAGAGAATCAACTGGCACATACAAATAACGCAGCGCGGCATAAAGGGTTGGTAACGGGTTGCGGTTATCAATAGCTGGAGCATGATTCTGCTTAGATAACTTATATCCGGGCTCTGCGACAGCCAGTGGTACGTGAGCGTACTTAGGTGATGGCCGATTGAGTTGTCGAAATAAACTAATTTGTCTTGCTGTGGGTTCTAGCAGGTCGGCACCACGCACGATATGACTAATCTTTTGCTCTATGTCGTCAACGACCACCACCAATTGATAAGCAAATAAGCCGTCGCGGCGTTTAACGATGTAATCTTCATGCGCAATTGCAGGGGGAATGACAACCGTGCCTTGTATTGCATCATTAAATTCAGTAACTGGACAGCGCTGCTGTAGGCGCAAAGCGTTATCTTGCCAACTTAGCGCTAAAGCTCGGCAATGATTGTTATAAAACCCACCCATTGCTTTAATTTGCCTTCTAGTACATTGACACGCATACACAAGGGAGTCTGATTTTAGTGTCGTCAAATAGGCTTGGTATAGGGCATGGCGCTGCGATTGATAGACAACGTCTTCATCCCAGTAAAGGCCATATGCTTCAAGAGTGGTTAATATATTGTCGGCAGCACCCGCAACTACACGCGGTGTGTCTATATCTTCGATGCGAACGAGCCATTTACCTTGATTGACTTTTGCATCTAAATAGCTACTCAGGGCGGCCACAAGAGAGCCGAAATGAAGCGGTCCGGAAGGCGAGGGAGCAAATCGACCGCGATAGCTCCCAGTTTGCTTTAAGCTTGGGGACACAGGGCTGAGATTATCCTCTGCCTTGTTGTTTTTCTTTGATTTCTGCGAGAGATTTACAATCAACACAAAGATCAGCTGTTGGACGCGCTTCTAAACGGCGAATGCCGATTTCAATACCGCACGACTCACAAAAGCCGAAGTCATCATCTTCGATAAGTTGAAGTGTTTTCTCAATTTTCTTGATTAGCTTACGCTCGCGGTCGCGAGTACGCAGTTCAAGAGAAAACTCTTCTTCTTGCGCTGCACGGTCCACAGGATCAGGAAAGTTTGCCGCTTCGTCTTGCATGTGTGTCTTAGTACGATCTACTTCATTACGTAGATCGGCACGCCATGCTTCTAATATCGCTTTGAAATGAGCACGTTGTGCTTCATTCATGTATTCTTCGCCTGGCTTTTCTTGATAAGGTTCTACACCGGCTTGAGCCAATAACCCTAGTTTTTTCTGGTCTGGCATACCATTCTCCTAAATCCTTAATACATAACCCCAGCTTTCGCCGGCGGGTATAAATAGCAAAATCTTTACCCCTTAGCAAACACTTTTTTACTGCAAATGTCAGCCACTTTTTTCAATGTTTAACTATTTGGGGGAGAAAACTATCACGGCTATATGTGGGCAGCATGAAAAAAGTCAAGCGTAATCAAAAGGAATTTCTTCAATTAATTGTACTTGGTTGTCGTCAATATGCGCTCGGTAAGCAATGATTTCTACCCCATGAGAAATTGCTTCTTTTACTAACGCTGCATATTTTTGATCGATATGGCTGGCTGGTTTGACACAATTTATCCCTGTATGGAGCGCGGCAAACAGTAACACCGCACGATGACCTTGCTGTTTAATGTGGATTAATTCTCTAAGATGTTTTTGACCTCTTAAGGTTTCTGCATCAGGGAAAAAACCTTGCTGTTGCTCGAGCAAAGTCACCGACTTTACTTCAACGTAGCAGAATTGCGAGGATTGTCCATTTTCGAGGTCGCTCAACAAAATATCAATTCGGCTATTTTCAGCCCCGTATTTCACCTCAGTTTGAAGTGTTTTGTAGCCTTGCAGTTGCGTTATTCTTCCTTGCTCTATGGCCTCAACAGACACTTTATTGGCCACCGCTGTATTTACACAAATAAAATGACCATCATTATCTTGCGTCAGCTCCAACGAATGAATGTACTTTCGTTTAGGGTTATCGCTGGTGGAGTAATAGGCCGTAAATCCCGGGTCAGCACAATTGGTCATTCTACCAGTATTGGCGCAGTGTACGGTGAATTCGTCACCACTTGGGGCGCGTAAATCGACAAGAAAGCGTTTATATCGTTTGAGCAAGGTTGCTTGTTGTAATTGCCTAGAAAACTTCATTGGTCGCTTTAGGTTGGGTGTATTTAGTGGCTAGTGTACACTTAACCACACTTACAAGCACAAGAGTGAAAAGAGAATGTCAGAGAAATTTATTGTACGACTGAGTGAAGACGCAAAACCAGAGTATTTATCTGCTGGTGCTGCATTGTCGTTTGAAAAGGACGGTGCTTTTATCCATTTACAACAAGACGAAACGCTGAAGAATATTCAAAAGGCGGCTCGTAGCATCGCACAACAAGGGATTAAACAAGTTCATCTAGAAGGTGGCTTGTGGTGTACTGAATCTCAATGGGCTTTTTATCAAGGTTTTGTGTCACCAAAAGCATTAGATGGTGTGGTGTTTGTTGACAACGACCAGTCAAGTCTTAACGAACTTGATGCACTAAAAGCGTCGGCAACATGGATGCGTCAGATGATCAACGGGACGGCCGAAGATATTTATCCTGAAAGCCTTGCTGGAAAAGCGGCTGAGTTTATTCAGTCATTGGCACCTGAGCATGTTAGCTATCAAATCATTAAAGGCGACGCGCTGTTAGAGCAGCAATGGATTGGTATCCACGAAGTGGGACGCGGCAGTGAGCGTCCTCCTGTGTTGCTTGAGCTTGACTACAACCCAACAGGTAATGATGACGCACCAGTTAGCGCAGCACTTGTGGGTAAAGGGATCACGTTTGACTCAGGTGGCTACTCGATTAAGCCAAGCGAAGGCATGCTTACGATGAAGTGTGATATGGGCGGTGCGGCAACAGTAACGGCTGGTTTAGCGCTGGCTATTCAACGTGGTTTTGACCGTCGTGTTAAGTTGTTCCTATGTTGTGCTGAGAACCTTATCTCAGGCCATGCCTATAAGTTAGGTGATATTCTTACCTACAAAAATGGTACCACAGTTGAAATCGTAAATACCGATGCAGAGGGTCGCTTGGTGCTTGCTGATGGCTTGATGGCTGCCGGTGAAACAGGCGCAGAGCTTATCATTGATGCCGCGACATTAACGGGCGCCGCGCTCGTTGCTGTAGGCCAAGAGTACAATGCGTTATTTGGTTTAGACAAAACACTTGTCGGTGATGTACAGCAGTTCGCGAGTGACGAATTTGAAGCCGCGTGGCCATTGCCTCTAGAAAAGTGGCACCAAAATAACTGTCCATCGCCTTATGCGGATACAGCTAACAGCCGAGCGCAAAAAGGTGGCGGCTTTGGTGGTGCATCAAATGCAGCGGGTTTCCTGTCTCGCTTTGTACCAAACGAAGGTCAAGGTTGGGTGCATATCGACCTTGCGGCTTCTTTCCAAAATAGCGCTAGTGGTCAATGGGCCGCAGGTGCAACGACCTTAGGCATGAGAACCGTAGCGAGAACGCTTCAAGAAAAAGCGTAATCATGCAGTTAGCTGAGTGTATTCCGCGAGACAGTGGAATACACTCGCTTGTTACCACGTTTAAGACAAGAGTGCAGCAGCGAGTCGCACAAAGTCTGATGAAGTCAGTATTCCAACCAATTTGTTTTGCTCGTCTACCACAGGCATACAGCCATGGCGATTATCGACAAAAAAGCGCACCACATCTTGTAGTGATTGGCTTGGGCGCACGCTCGCAAAATCGGTCGCCATAATATCTTGTACTTTTGTTTGCTTTTCTTTTCTGGCAAGCGCATTTGCGCCATAGGTTGCCATTATTCCCATTACCTTGGCGATCATAATCTTTTGCGTGAGCATACCAACTAAGGCTCCTGCTTCGTCAATCACTGGAATGTGACGAACATTTTTTTCTTTCATTAAATTGTGCGCATCTTGCAAGGTATTTTCAGCAATCACTGCGAACGGATCTGGGGTCATTAAATCAGCTACGGTTTGGGTCATCTGCTACTCCTTTTCACTCCATATGCTTATGTTGAGTTTAGCTTGATCTATTTGGCATGTATGGAATTGAGATCAAGTTTTGAACTATTTCTCGAAGAGCTCCTCTTATGAAGACAACAATAAGAAAGGATAACCCAATGAAAAAGTTACTGATGTTAGGTGCTGTTGCGAGCTTACTTTGCAACTCTGTTTTCGCCGCTGAGCGAAGTGTTGAATATGGTGAGATTAATCAAATTCTAGATTTAATCGCCAACAAAGCGCAGTCGCAATATATCTTGTCTAAATTTACAGTGGAAGTGAAGCAGCCTGATATCGCGCTTGAGGATGTTAAACTTTGGCTGGAGCAAGATGACAAGATCATTGCCAACGGTATCATAGACAAAGACGGCAGTATTGATTTACCTATTCTCCCGCAGTCTCGTGCAGATCAAGTTAATTTAGTGATCAATCAAGAAAAAGGTGCCGTTGCGATTCTGGTCAATACCGATATAGCGCCGTTGACTAAGCAGCAGGTTATGTATCGCGATTTGTTTATTCTTTTAGAGGATATGGACGCTTTTGTTGAGTTGATGGCAGGTAGCTTGTCTTGGTTTGCTCCAAGCTTTGATGAACTAGAGTTTACATTTACCGAGCCTGCATCAATTCAGTTTGTGGATGCCAAGGGTAAAACCCAAAAGTTTGTGACGGATGATGAATTTAAGATCCAAATCCCTAATAAGAAAAAGTGGATGAAGCAAAATCCATCCTTGCAATTTAGTGCCTTACCCACGCGGTTTGCGCCCATAGATTAGGGAAGAAAGTTCGTATGCCTGCTAGCAGGCAGGCATACTCTTTTCCATCAGGTAATTAGTTAACACTTCGCCACGAACCTTCACTTGTTGTTCCTTTATCACTTGGAAACCAAAATATTCAAAGAAAGGTTTAGCCGTTTTACTAACATGGGAAAATAAGCGCGTTGTGTTGGTTATTTTGCTGTGTTCTAAGAGTGCGAGCATAAGTGCTTTACCTATGCCTTGGCCTTGATGTTCTGCATGGCAAAAAAAGTGATCAATAAGACCGTCAGCTTGGATATCGGCAAAGCCAACAATTTTACCATTTAGTACGGCGACAAGGGGCTGATTGCTCCTTAATCGGTCTTGCCAGCTTTTATCGACAACGTCGCTATGTGCCCATGCATTAACTTGGCTATTGGAGTAATGCTGTATATTTACCGAGCGTATTGTGTCAAACATAAGCTTGCGTAACACTGCTTCTTCGCCGCTTTGAAATTGTCTGATGATAATCATTGCTAATCTTTATTCTTGGAGCCTTAATTGCCCGGAAATAGCGTGTTGCTCAGCAATTTCTGCAAGTCGTACGTATTTTTGTTCAACCAGTTGAGACACGGGAACAAGTTTGGCATCAATACTTTCAAGCTCAGCTAACTTGGCTGCAAGAAAGGCGGCGGTTTCCTTATATGGGTGCGCAATGATAATAACATGCTCGTGATTATCAAGTAGCTTAAGCATATGTTGCCACTGCTTGTTGAGCGCCTCAGTGGATATATCATTATCTAGAAAGATCTGTCGAGCGACGTTTTTTACGCCGTAAAGGTTGGCAGCATATTGGGCTTGACTGTGGCTAGTGGTACGGCTATCCAAAAAGTATAATCCGCGCTTTTTTAGTATTTCCATTGTCCATTTCATTGGCTCTATTTGTTCTGTTAATGCTGAGCCCATGTGATTGTTTACGCCTTTAACCTGAGGCAGTGTCGATAGCGCATTGCCAAGTGTCATTTGCAACTGCCACTTTTCCATATCGGTGGTTAATGCGCCCGGGCCAAGGGCCTTTTCCGTGTCTTGTGCCTGCATTGGCACATGTAATAAAAGCTCGCGTTGTTGGCGACTGGCTGCAAAGGCAAATTGTTGAGAAAAAGGGGTGTGGGGCAGGATCGAAAAGGTGATCCCACCCGGTAAGGACAGCAACTCTAAGTCACGTTGGTGATTGCCAATATCGTCTATAACAATGGCAAACTGTTTTGCTGGCACTGCAAAAGTCATGCAGGCCAGTATTATCCCGATTATTTTTTTTAGCACACAAATTATTATTATAGTTTACAGCCCTACAGGACCGTTTTTATTTACTGTGATTGAACTAACGCCAGTGCCTTAGGCCAATGCGAGGCAAGTTGTTCAATACCTGTTGTTTTGATTGATTCTTCACCAGTGATTATAGCGCTTTTATCCAACAGGGAAAGCGCTTGTTTGGTAAAATATACATCGGGCTCTATGCCTTTACCTTCAATTGATGTACCTGCTGGTGTGTAGTATCTCGCTGTCGTTAACTTTAATGCAGTAGTACCATTGCCAATTGGGATCAAGGATTGCACTGAACCTTTACCATAGGAACGTAAGCCAACGACTAAGGCACGTTTATTATCCTTGAGTGCGGCGGCTAAAATCTCGGCCGCTGAAGCGGAATTATTGTTGATTAATACCAAAATAGGCGCACCATTTAAAATATCTCCACGCTTTGCAATGTAAGCCTGATTGGCGTCATAGAAGCGGCCTTTGGTCGTGACGATTGTGCCACTGTCTAAAAAAAGATCTGAGATTGCCACGGCACTATTAAGTGTACCGCCGGGGTTGTCACGTAAATCAATAACCAGCTTTTTCAATGGACTACCTAACTGTACTTGTAGTCGGCTTATGTGTCTTGCAACATCATGGTAGGTGTGATGATTAAAACTGTTGACGCTTAAAAAGCCGGTGCCGTCGTTTAAGAGTTTACTGGCGACACTTTCAATGACTATCTCTTGACGTTTAAGCTCAAGTGCAACCAGCTCGTCTTGTCTTAATACTACTAAATTGATGAGATTTTTATTTGCAGCTTTGAGTAGGGCAGACACTTCTTCTATCGATTTGCCCGCAACATTAGCGCCATTGATTGCATGGAGTTTATCACCGCTCTCTATGCCTGCTTGGGCTGCTGGTGAATTGGGCAGGGTATCCAAGATAATCACGTAATTATCTTGCTCTTCGACTTCAATACCAAGCCCTGTGTAGCGTCCATTTGCTGCACTGAAGATGGATTCCAAGTCTTCCTCATTGAGGTATTTAGAGTAGGGATCTAAATTATCGAAGAGGCTCGATAAGTTGCCCGCGTTGTAGCGACTCAGAGGCAAGTCTTCAACATAATAGGTGTGAATATGATACAGAATTTCATCGATTTCTTGAGCCGAGAACTTTTGTGTAGACGCGTGACTAAAAGCGCTAAAACTTAACAAAAGCAGGAAGCTTAATAATGCAACATAGCGCGCTGCGAGCGCGTAAAAACGGGTTTGTCTATTCATGTGCTGCTCCTCATCAAGGTGCAGCACGGGTTATTCAGTTAACTGGATCTGCACCATTTTATCGGATCTACAGCGCTTCCCTTATGCCGTATTTCAAAGTATAGACCAGGATCTCTTTGTCCGCCGCTTTGTCCTACCAAAGCGATCACTTCACCACTGCGAACTTGATCGCCAACATCGCGAAGCAGCGTTTGTGCGTGGCCGTATAGACTCATAAAACCATGACCATGATCGAGCACAATAACCCAGCCAAAGCCATTTAACCAATCTGCATACACAACTTGACCGGGGGCGACACTCGCAATTTCAGCCCCTTCTTTTGCACCAATGAGGACGCCCTTCCAATTCATGCCTGCATGTTTGCTTTGGCCGAATTTATGTTTAATTCGACCTTTGGTTGGTAAACTCATTTTGCCTTTGAGTTTGGCTAATCCATCTAAACGTACTTCGGCTTCTCTTTGTGCCTTGGCAAGCTCTTCTAACGTTTGGATTAAGGTTTGTTCATTTTCTTTTAAATAAGCGATAGCAGAGCGTGTTTCACTGAGTTTGTTATTTAGGTTTGCAAGCTGGTTTTGACGTTCTTGCTGCGCCTTCTTGAGCGCTTCCAAGCGTTCATTCTGATGGTTTTGTAGCGCTTCTAAGCGTGCTTGTGTTCTTGCTAACTCAGCTTGAGTCTGTGCCAATTCTTGGCCGATAGATTTGAGTTGTTCAAGTTGTTTAATGCGTGCTTTATTTAGGTAATCATAATAGGCAATGGTGCGCTCGAGCTTTGTGGCATGCTCTTGATTAAGTAACATTCTAGAATAATCATGAGAGCCCGTCATGTAGGCACTTTTTAGCTGAGCCGCAAGGATCTTTTCAAATTTTTTCTTGTCGTTTAACAGCGTGCTTTCTTGCTTTTTAAGTTCAGCCTGCTCGGTTTTGTTTTCTTTGATCCCGATTTCTGTGAGTGAGATAGCTTTGGCACTTTTGGCAATATCAAGTTCGAAGGCTTTGAGCTTTGCTTCGTGACTGTTAATTTCACCGCGCTGCTTTTCTAATGCTTGTTGGCTAGCTTTAAGCTGTTGCTGAACTTCGCTTAAGTCTTGTTTGGTTCTAGATTCGTTGGCAACAGTGGGCGCTGTTGTCATGAGTAACGCCGCACCGAGAAGTGCGGCATAGTGAAATGTCGTTTTTAACGGCATACAGGCAGGCCGTTATTTTAAACGCATAATTGGAGTGCCTGTCATCTCGCTAGGCTGCTCCATACCAAGTAAATGCAGCATTGTTGGTGCAACATCGCTTAGTGCTTTTCCTGCTTGTGGCTCTGCATCACGACCTACATAAATAAATGGTACAGGCTCACTGGTGTGTGCTGTGTGAGCTTGGCCCGTTTTCGGGTTTTGCATTTGCTCAGCATTGCCGTGGTCTGCTGTGATCAGAGCTTCACCACCGGTTTCTTTTAACGCTGCAACCACACGACCGATACACTTATCAACGGCTTCACATGCTTTTACTGCGGCTTCAAATACGCCAGAGTGTCCAACCATATCACCATTCGGGTAGTTACAGATAATGACGTCAAATTCACCGCTATGAATGGCTTCAACTAACTTATCTGTTAGCATTTCTGAGTTCATCTCTGGCTGCAAGTCGTAAGTGGCGACTTGTGGAGAAGGAATGAGTTCACGTTTTTCACCTTCAAAGAGATCTTCACGACCGCCGCTAAAGAAGAAAGTGACATGGGCATATTTTTCCGTTTCTGAAATACGCAGCTGAGTTTTGTTGTGCTTAGCTAGCCATTCACCTAGCACATTGACAAGTGCTTCAGGCGCGAAAGCGATAGGGGCTTTAATGTCGGCCGCGTACTCAGTCATCATAACAAACGCACTTAGGTCCGGTGCCTTGCGTTTTTCGAAGCCGTTAAAGTCAGCATCGACAAAAGCACGGGTCATCTGGCGTGCTCGGTCTGCACGGAAGTTCATAAAGATAACCGTATCACCATCATTGATAGTAGCGGCAGGTTGCCCAGCTTCGGTGATCACTGATGCTTTAACAAACTCATCATTTTCATCACGCGCGTAAGCTGCTTGTAGCGCTTCAACGCCATTACTATAAGTAAAATCAGCGTCGCCACTTACCATCAGGTTGTATGCAGACTCGACGCGGTCCCAACGATTGTCACGGTCCATAGCATAGTAGCGACCAATAATAGACGCTAGTCGGCCACAATTGAGTGACAGCATCAAGGCTTCCATTTTTTCAATTGATGCTTGTGCGCTGCGAGGTGGTGTATCGCGGCCATCCAAAAATGCGTGCAAATAAACGGTTGCACCGCGCTCAGCTGCTAATTTAATTGCCGCAACAATGTGATCTTCATGGCTGTGAACGCCACCTGGGCTCAATAACCCCATTAGGTGAACGGCTTTTCCCTTTGCCACTGCTTTGTCGATATTCTCAACCAGAGCTGGATTGTGCTCAAACTCACCATCGTCAATCGCTTTAGTGATCCGCGTGAAGTCTTGATAAACCACACGTCCTGCACCGAGGTTAACGTGGCCAACTTCGGAATTCCCCATTTGTCCATCCGGTAGACCAACATCAAGGCCTGAACCTGAAATCAAGGTGTGCGGAGCAGAGCGCCATAGTTCATCTAATACTGGGGTATTGGCTGCTAAAATAGCATTGCTCTCGCTTTCTTCGCGATAGCCCCAACCGTCTAAAATCATTAATACCAATGGCTTTTTCTTAGCTGTCATTTGCGCTCCTGAAATCCTGAATTAGGCACGATGTTGATGTCTTATAGCAAACGCTACAAGGTTAGATTTACTAACTTGGGCTGCAGCGCTTCGATAAGCTTGCTCTGGTTGCTGGTAAGTAGAATACCTGTTTTTGTATGAATATTCAGCCCCACAGTGATGAATTATCAACTTTGAGATTGATATTTGCTCATGTTGAACAAGTCTGTTTTGTCGAGAATAAAGCAGGTATACTTGCTGCCACTTTATCGTTTAATAATTTTTGGTTGATAAATTAATGGAACAATACGTTGCGTTTTTAGGTAACCATCCGGTACTTAGCATCATTTGGGTTGTGTTAGCCGCGATGTTAGTGAGTAGTTGGTTTAAGAGTCAGTTTTCTAAAATTAGACAAATTAACCCCCAGCAGTTGACTATGCTTGTTAACCGCCAAGATGGTCAGGTACTCGATATGCGTGCAGCAAAAGAGTTTAACCAAGGTCACATTGCAGGTTCTGAGCAGGTGAATGCGGAAAAACTCAAGCAAAAAGATTTTGCTGGTCTTGAAAAACATAAATCTAAGCCCATTATATTGGTCTGTAACACAGGTATGACGGCATCTGCTGTTGCTGATAACATGCACAAAGCTGGATTCGAGCAAGTGTACGTATTATCAGGTGGTATTGGCGCATGGCAAAGTGCGGGTTTACCAATCTCTAACGGAAAATAACTGAGGTCTATGATGAGCCAAGTCGTAATTTACACCAAAGACTATTGTCCATTTTGTCATCGTGCAAAAGCACTATTAGATGCAAAAGGTGTCACATACACTGAGTATGATATTGGCGCACAGCCAGAGCTTCGTGACGAGATGATCGAAAAAGCCAACGGTGGCTATACCGTGCCACAAATCTTTATCGCTGAGCGCCATATTGGTGGTTGCGACGATATTATGGCGCTTGAAGCGAAAGGCGAACTCGATAAGCTATTACAAGCATAAGATTGATTGAGCTTTGGCTCAGCTTACTTTTTATAATGACTGCTAGGAACTAGCAGGATCACAACAGAATTTAGGAAATTATCATGGCAGAACAAAACCAAGCAGCAGAACAACAACAAGAAGGCGCTCAGTTCAACATTCAACGTATCTATACTAAAGATGTATCGTTTGAAACGCCAAACTCACCAGGTATCTTCCAAAAAGAGTGGACACCAGAAGTTAAGCTAGACATGGACACACGTTCAGCAAAGCTTGATGACAACGTTTTTGAAGTTGTTCTCGCGCTAACGGTAACGGCAACTATTGGTGAAGAAACTGCATTCCTATGTGAAATCCAACAAGCTGGTATCTTTGCAATTGCAGATCTTGAAGAAATGCAAATGGCACACATGCTAGGCGCATTCTGCCCTAACATCCTATTCCCATATGCGCGTGAAGCGGTAGCTAGCCTAGTTAACCGTGGTACTTTCCCACAGTTAAACCTTGCGCCAGTTAACTTTGACGCATTATTCGCTCAGTATATGCAGCAACGTGCGGCTCAAGCACAGCCTGAGCAAACTGCTGACGCATAATTGATGAGTACAGCAAAATCAGCTGTAACTGTATTGGGGGCGGGGTCTTATGGCACCGCCCTTGCTATTTGTTTCGCCCGAAATGGTCACCAAGTGACACTATGGGGACGCAATAGCGAACACGTTGAGGCGCTAGCAGCTGAGCGCAAAAACCAACGTTATCTTCCTGACATCCAGTTTCCAAACACGCTTGAACTTGAGGCCGATTTAGAAACGGCTGTTAAGTCTAGCGAGCGTATTTTGGTGGTTGTGCCAAGTCATGCGTTTGCAGACACCTTAAAGAAGATTAAACCTATGCTACTTGAGAATGCAAAAGTAGCTTGGGCAACCAAGGGGCTCGAACCAAATACTGGGCGATTATTGCAAGAGGTTGCACTGGATGTGTTAGGTGACGATGTGCCGCTGGCGGTGCTAAGTGGACCTACTTTTGCAAAAGAAATGGCCGCAGGATTACCTACTGCTATTTCAGTGTCTTCGATTTGTGCAAAGTTTCGTGAAGAGCTCGCAGAGCTGTTGCATTGCGGTCGCTCGTTTAGGGTGTATAGCAACGAAGACTTTATTGGTATTCAGCTCGGCGGTGCGGTCAAAAACGTTATCGCAATTGGCGCGGGCATGTCTGATGGCTTTGGTTTTGGTGCGAATGCCAGAACGGCGCTTATCACCCGAGGACTCGCTGAACTTTGTCGTTTAGGATGTGCGTTAGGCGCGCGCTCTGAAACCTTTATGGGTATGGCAGGGCTTGGTGATCTCATTCTCACTTGTACGGATAACCAGTCGCGTAATCGCCGCTTTGGTCTTGCGCTTGGCTCGGGAAAATCGGTCGATGAGGCGATGTCGAGTATAGGTCAGGTGGTCGAAGGCTATCGCAATACCAAAGAAGTTTATCTACTTGCCAAACGCACTGGTATTGAAATGCCGATCACTGAGCAGATCTATCAAGTGCTTTATGAGCAAAAAGATGTGAAAGAAGCTGCAATGGCGTTACTTGGTCGCGAGAAGCGAGCTGAGTGATAATCGAATAGAGAGGCGTAGCTACCTCTCTATTACTCTCCAAACTTAATGTTATAGCGACGCTTAAACCACAGTAAAAATGGGATTTCAATCACGCTAAATGCGACAATCGTAAACACCACCCAATTACTCTTAAAAAGCACTAACGAAAATTCGATACCCTTGCCATAGTACAAACTTCCAGACACGACTAAAGAAACCGCAGTAACCAATAAATCTTGTTTGCTGATACTGGCGAGGCTTTTCTCTTTTAACTTTGGGTAAACGAATACGTAGGCCACAAAAAGGAGAATAAAGTTGAGTAAAATAAGCGTTAGCTCAGGTGACATGATTACCTCTATGCCTTGTGTGTCATTCGGCACAAGATAACATAATTTCTTAGCTTAATGCCTCGTGGAAACGCTTTTTATCTGATACTGAACAGGTATAATGGTAAATCCAACTTTTGAGGTGCACATGATCTCCAAGAATCAACAAAAACTACTTCGTGCTTTAGGGCAAAAAAAATATCGCAAGCAACATGGCCTGTATTTAGTACAAGGCGAGAAGAATGTGATTGAGTTAGTTGATGCTGGGTTGGCTGTTGAACAGCTGTTCGCGACCAGTGAGTTCATGACAAAGTATAAATCCAAACTCGTTAATATTGCCTGTGTAGAAGCAGAAGAAGATGTGCTGAGTAAGGTGAGTACTTTGGTATCAAATAATGCGGCGATAGCGGTCGTTGCAATGCCGCCAGCAGAAGAAATCAATACTGCTGGGCTGGTGTTGGCATTAGATGGAGTCTCAGACCCGGGTAATCTCGGTACCATTATTCGTCTTGCTGATTGGTATGGATTAACGCAGCTTGTGGTGAGCGAAAACTGCGCCGATCAATTTAACCCTAAAGTGATCAGTGCCACTATGGGCTCATTTGTGCGTGTTAATGTGGTGAGAACCGATCTCGAGGCCTTTTTAAAACAATATCAAGGCGAGTGCTATGGTGCATTCCTTGGTGGTGAGAGCGTACATCAGTGCCAATTTAGTCGTAATGCCGTGTTGGTCATGGGCAGCGAGTCTCATGGTATTAGCGATACCATAGCGGCGCACATCAATAAAAAGGTGACTATTCCTGCGTTTGGTGGTGCTGAATCATTGAATGTGGCGATGGCTACCGGGATCATTTTGGATAATATTAAACGCTGTCATTGCTAACTCATAGATCTTACTAATGAATTGTCTTATTCTCAAAAGTAACCGCGAACAATAATAATAAGCTATGCGACTGAGTAGCATCAAACTGGCCGGCTTTAAATCTTTCGTAGAGCCAACCAAGATCCCGTTTCCTGACCAGATGACATGTGTGGTTGGGCCAAACGGCTGTGGTAAGTCTAATGTTATTGATGCAGTTCGCTGGGTACTGGGAGAAAGCTCTGCGAAAAACCTCCGTGGCGATGCCATGACGGACGTTATTTTTAACGGTTCGACCAAACGTAAACCTATCTCGCAAGCTTCCGTAGAACTGATTTTTGATAATACTCAAGGCCGGTTGCCCGGCACGTTTGCAGATCGTAACCAAATTGCCATTAAGCGCTTAGTGACGCGAGATGGCCAATCTCTTTATTTTTTAAATGGTAGTAAGTGCCGTAAGCGCGATATCACGGATATCTTTTTAGGTACTGGCCTAGGTCCTCGCAGTTATGCAATCATTGAGCAAGGGATGATCTCTCGCTTGATCGAAAGTAAGCCGCAAGAGTTAAGAGTTTTTTTAGAAGAAGCCGCCGGAATTTCAAAATATAAAGAGCGTCGACGAGAAACCCAAACCCGGATCAAGAGTACCCGCGAAAACATGGAGCGTTTGCTCGATGTTAGGCAAGAGCTACAGAGTCAGCTAGATAAACTGGCACTTCAAGCACAACAGGCGAGCGAATATAAGTCTTTAAAGTCGCAAGAGCGTGACTTAAAGTCGTGGATAGCAATTTTAAAGTGGCAAAGCCTTGAGCAAAAGCAGGCAATAAAAGCCAAAGAAATTGCCAAACTCAACGAAAAATTAGCATTTTTTAATGAAGCTCACAGTGGCCATGACAGCATTTTGGCGACGCTAGAACATGAAATTAAGCATTTCAATGATGGCTATGAGCAAGCACAACATAGCGTGCACCGAATTGAAACCCAGTTGGCAACGCTTGAGCAACAGAAGGTCAATCTAACTGAAAAAAAGCGTCAGCTTATTGAGCAGTCCCAAATACTGAAATCACAACAGCAAGAAGTGATTGAGGCGCAAGACGAGCAAGCCGAGTATGTGGCGAGCAGTGCTGAAAAAGTCGCTGAAGTTTCTGAGCGACTTGAGATTGCGCTATTGCAATTGGAAGAAATTCAACTCACAAATGAGCAAAGTGACACAGAGCAAACTCAATTAGAAGCACAGTATAATGACGCGCAGAAGCAGTATCAACAAATACATGCTCAGGTACAGCAAGGGGCAAGCCAATTAGCGCAACAACAGCAAGCTAAACTGCACATAGATAAGCGTCAGGCTGAGTTGCAGGAACAGGCTGACGCGCATCACGCATCTATGTTGGAAAATGACTTGGCTAAAGCTCAGGATGCACATCATCAGTTAGTTCAAGCGATGGCTAAATTACAAAGCCAAGCTGGTAAGTTGCAAGGTCAAGAGAAAACCAATAAAGAAGAAATCTTACAGGCACAGACTCATGCTCAAAAAGCGCTTCAGGCGTTACAAGAAGTGCAATCTGAAATAAAGGCGTTATCACGCTGGGCAGAGGAAACGTCGGAGACTTCTGCTACGACTATGTTATCGCAGCTTGTTGTTGAGTCTGGGTATGAAGAGTGCGTGGAGGCGGCACTGCTTGGGTTGACGCATTTAGTCGTTGAGCAACGCGAAATGAATACGCTGTGGCCCACTGAACTCGAAGTTCCCGCTGATTCCGTTGCGACAAAAATAAGCTCAGGGCTGTTCCCCAGCTTTTTAACGAAAATAAAATTATGTGCTGAATCTACAGACTTTAAATCGTGTGAACAATTCCTTCTTGGCGTGACGGTCGGTGGCGTTATTGTGGGAGATAACTTTAAGGCCAAGACGAAAAGCAATGAAGAGAGTGGCGCGTTAAAACGCTATGCCCAATTGCAGTCATGTCATACTCAACTTCCTCATTTGCAACAACTCGCAGAAGAGGCTGAACAGGTTGTAGCACAAAAGCGTATTGCTCTTGAAGACACGCAAGTTGGTTTATTAGAAATACAGCAATGTGTTCACGAAAAGGCCCAAGCAATCGCCAGCCATAAAACCAAAGTTGAAATGCTGGATGAGAATCTGAGCGCTTGGCGTGAGCAAGGACAGAAAATTCAGGAACAGCTTGATGTCATTGCTCAAGAACGAGGCGAGGTCATTGAACAACTTGAACTTTATACTGAACAGCAATTACAACGTGAAGAGTTACTAGCGCAAGCACAACAAACACAACAACTAGCCGAGGCTAAGTTGACTGAGTTTAAACAACATAGTCAATCTCGACGCGCCGCATTACAAGATGCGCAGCAATTAGTTCATACCACTAAACTTGCGTCGCAGCAGGCAGAAAGTGAACTACAGCTCAGCAATTCTAAGTTGGAACACTTGCAACATCGCCGCGATGAAATAAATCAGCGCATTGAGCAAACACAAGAAGATATTTTGCTTTGTGAAGAGCCGCTCGCGGAGGCACATGAAGACATTGAATTATTGCTCTCCCAACATCTAGAAGCCAAGGCGCAAAAGCAAACGATGTTGGATACGCTTAACCAAGCCAAGGAAAACCTCTCCCAAAAACAAGAGGCATTAAAAGATGCACAAGGCGAAGTGAGTAAACTCAATGAGTCTTTGCAACAAGTGAAACTTGAAGAGCAAAGCTTGATGATAAAGGCGCAAGCGGCACTTGAACCTTTGCAGGAGCTTGGTCGGACGCTAAAAGCGGAGCTGGCGCAATTACCTGAAGACGCAAACTTGGGCCAGTATCAAGCCAATTTGAGTCGAGTCAGTAATGATCTTGGTAAGTTAGGGGCTGTAAACTTAGCCGCAATTGAAGAGTTTGAAGAAGCGAAGGCACGTAAAACCTATTTAGATACACAGCTGGATGATCTCACTAATGCGTTAGAAACGTTAGAAGCGGTGATCAGAAAAATTGATAAAGAGACCAAAACCCGCTTTAGTGCCACCTTTAATCAAGTGAATGAAGATTTAGCCGAGTTGTTTCCTAAAGTGTTTGGTGGGGGGAATGCATATCTAGAATTGACTAGCGATGACCTGCTTGAAAGTGGTGTTTCTATCATGGCAAGGCCGCCTGGTAAGAAAAACTCGACAATTCATCTGTTAAGTGGTGGAGAAAAAGCGCTGACCGCATTATCATTGGTGTTTTCAATATTCAGGCTTAATCCAGCCCCATTCTGTATGCTGGATGAAGTAGATGCACCGCTTGATGACGCAAACGTAGGGCGATTTTGTCGTTTGGTTGAAGAAATGTCGCAAACAGTGCAATTTATTTATATCAGTCATAACAAGGTCGCTATGGAAATGGCGGGTAGACTGACGGGGGTAACCATGGCAGAACCCGGGGTGTCGCGCATGGTTGCCGTAGATATAGAACAAGCGGTGCAAATGGCACAGGCATAACAACAAAAAAGGTGAGCAATGGCCACAGAGTTAAGATGGGCATTAATCGTGATCAGTGCGTTGGTCATAGGCGGGTTACTCATACATGGACTTTGGTCTGTTCGTAAGAAGAGCAGCGATAAAGCTTCTAAAAAGGAGCCCAATGAACTCAAAGAGCAAACGCCGAATCACGATAAAGAGCCTGACGAACCTGAAATTGGAGAGATGACCTTTAGTGCGGTAGATGACGAGCCTGCGACTGAGGGCATTATAACGACGGAAGAGTCTGAAACTGAGGTGCAAACTGAGAGCAGTGGATCTGAAGAGGCTGAGCCTGAAGAGAGTACATTAGAGCCACAAGACTTTATTATTCTTCACGTTGATATGCCTGAAGGCCTGAAAATGGCAGGTTCAAGGTTGTTACCAACCGTGTTAAGCCTTGGATTTAAATATTCTGATGAGGGCTTCTTCAATCGCCATTTAGAGCCGTCCGGAAACGGTCCTGTGTTATTTAGATTGGTAAACATGTACAACCCAGGTACGTTTGATATCGATAACATGGAGCAATTTAGCACCGCTGGCATTAGCCTATTTATGACCTTACCTTGTGAAGGCGATAACTTGGCTGCATTTAATATGCTTCACAGTGCATCGAAAAAACTAGCTGAAGAGTTTGGCGCAACTGTACTTGATAAAGACCGCGAACCGTTAACGGTTGAAGCCGTGCGCGGTTATGTTGAAAAAGTGCGTGAATTCGCCGCTTAATCGCTACTTAGAATTATTTTTAAGCCACTGGCATCCGCTGGTGGCTTTTTACGTTTAGAGGTTTAAATGTCAGACAACATTGAAAGCCAAGTTGCTGCTCTGAGGCAGCAACTCGAAGATTACAATTACCAATATTATGTTTTAGATAACCCAAGTGTGCCTGATGCGGAATATGATCGTGTAATGCGCCAGTTGATGGTGCTTGAGCAGCAGCATCCTGAGTTACAAAGTCCGGATTCCCCATCGCAGAAAGTGGGTGGTGAAGCGCTTAGCAAGTTTGAGCAAGTAACACACAGAGTACCTATGTTGTCGCTCGATAATGCCTTCGACGAAAGTGAATTTACGGCATTTAATCGCCGTTTAAAAGAGCGCCTATTGACAAGTAAAGATGTTACTTTTTGCTGTGAACCAAAGCTCGATGGCTTGGCTGTGTCTATTTTGTATCGTGATGGTGTGCTCGTTCAAGCGGCGACAAGGGGAGATGGTCAAGTTGGGGAAAACATCACTGAGAACGTCAAAACCATTCGCAATATTCCGCTGAAACTGCGTGGAGAACATATTCCGCATGAAGTAGAAGTGCGTGGTGAAGTTTTTATGGATACTGCGGGTTTCATTAAGCTAAATGAAACGGCACAAGCGAAAGGTGATAAGACCTTTGCAAACCCAAGAAATGCGGCAGCGGGAAGTTTACGTCAATTAGACTCAAAAATCACCGCTAAGCGTCCGTTGATGTTTTATGCTTATTCTATGGGTTTAGTTGAAGGCGGTGAGCTGGCCAACGAGCACTATGCGCAGCTACAGCAATTACAAGGTTGGGGCTTGCCAATGAGCCCTGAGACAAAGCTTGTCGATAATGCACAGCAAGCTTTGGCTTATTATCAAGATATCATGACGCGCCGTGCTGAGCTTCCCTATGAAATTGATGGCGTAGTGATCAAAGTGAATGATAAAGCGCAGCAAGAGCAGCTTGGTTTTGTTGCTCGTGCGCCGCGCTGGGCGATTGCATTTAAGTTCCCTGCACAAGAAGAGATCACTCAGCTGCTTGATGTTGAGTTTCAGGTCGGTCGTACTGGGGCGATCACGCCCGTCGCACGCTTAGAGCCTGTTTTTGTTGGTGGTGTTACGGTATCGAATGCCACGCTTCATAATGGTGATGAAATTGCGCGTTTAGGTGTAAAGATTGGTGATACCGTTATTGTACGCCGAGCTGGGGATGTGATCCCTCAGGTAACTCAGGTCGTGTTAGATAGGCGTCCAGATGATGCCAAAGAGATTGAGTTCCCAGATACTTGTCCGGTGTGTGATTCTCATGTTGAACGCGTTGAAGGAGAAGCGGTTGCGCGTTGTACTGGCGGTTTAGTGTGCCGTGCACAACGTAAAGAAGCAATTAAGCACTTTGCATCGAGAAAGGCCCTCGACATAGATGGCCTTGGCGACAAAATAGTTGAGCAGTTAGTTGAGCGCGAGCTAATCAAAACCCCTGCCGATCTGTTTATCTTAAGACAAGGGCATTTTGAGTCTCTTGAACGTATGGGACCTAAGTCTGCTAAAAACTTGGTTGCGGCACTTGAAGAAGCAAAGCAAACAACGTTAGCCAAATTTTTGTATTCGCTTGGGATCAGAGAAGTCGGTGAAGCGACAGCACAAAACTTGGCAAATCACTTCCTGACGCTTGAAAAAGTGATGGCCGCCTCCATTGATACTCTACAGCAAGTAAGTGATGTTGGTGTTGTTGTTGCGCAGCACATTCATAGCTTTTTTGCCGAGCAGCACAATCAAGAGGTGGTAACTGCATTGATTGAAGTGGGTGTAACTTGGCAAGATGTGGCAGCACCGTCAGAGGATACACAACCTTTAGCAGGGCTAACTTATGTGTTGACTGGAACCTTGAGCCAATTGAACCGCAACGATGCTAAAGCGAGATTGCAAGCGCTTGGTGCTAAGGTCGCGGGTAGTGTGTCGAAAAATACGGATGCAGTTTATGCCGGCGAAAAAGCAGGCTCTAAGCTAACTAAGGCACAAGAGCTAGGTGTTGAGGTGTTCGATGAAGAGGCGCTGATTGCACTGTTAAACAAATACGAGTAGTAAAATGAAATCAGTAACACGATACGGCCCTGAATACTGGGATAAATATGGCGTTTATCGTACGCCTATCGCTTTTAATTTAGCGCTGGTTGTGTTGCTCCGCCCGTTGCTTATTTGGGTGTTTTCTGCACTTGCGAGACGCCCAGACTTGGATTTGATGTCGTTATTCTTTGAGTCTAAGTTTCACTTTTTTGTCGCGACAGGGATCGCTTGTATCGCGCTCATACCAACCGTTGTGTTTTCTCTTAGGCGACCAACAAGCTCTCCAAAGCTCGCTGCCGTCTGGCGTTATATGCGTTTGCCACTTATATTAACAGCGGTACTCGATTTAGCGTGGTTGATCCTGCAAGCTGGGAAAACCCATTATAGTTTTTCTCCTTATATTGCCGTACAAATTGTGTTGGTGAGTTGGGTACTTTTATATTTAATTAAAAGTCGCTATCTAAGCTGCTTTTTTGGCGATTGGCCACTTCCTGTTGAAGAGCAAAAGACAGAAGTAAACAAGAGAGAGAATTGAGATGTTAAAGTGGTTAGATATACTAAACTTTGCCAGAAATGGTAATCCTGTTGCTCCTCGCAGAGTTGAAAAATCGGACCAGCAATGGCAATCAGAGCTTGCTCCAGAAATTTACATGATCACCAGGAAAAAGGGGACTGAACGCCCGTTTAGCTCACAAAGTTGTCAGCTTTTTGAACCTGGTAAATACTACTGTGTATGCTGTGGCGAGTTGTTATTCGATGCCGAAGAAAAGTTTGATAGTGGCTCTGGCTGGCCCTCGTTTACACAGCCTGCAGCAGTGGAAGCGGTTGCGTATCATGGCGATAAGAGTCATGGAATGACGCGCGTCGAAATCACTTGTAACGTGTGTGATAGCCACTTAGGTCACGTATTCCCCGACGGCCCTGAGCCAAGTGGACTGCGTTATTGTGTTAATGCCCTTGCGATGGAAAAGAAATAGCTCAATTGCGATAAACAAGTGATTACTCAAAGTCGAGTTTCATTTCATTTAGTTTAGCTTTGAGTTTACCGTAGCGGATCTGCTGTTCACTATCCAACTCAGACTGATTTAGCAAGGTAGTACAACGCTTTGCTAAATTGGAATTAAATGTACTTCCTGACTTAGCGCAACTATCACTCATACATTGTAGTAAATTCAGCGCTATTCCCAAGTTTTTAGGCATAATTCTAAATGCTTGAGTGAATGCCTCCAAAGCGGTTTCATATTGTCCTTTGTTAAACTGTGTGACCGCATGGTTATTGAGCTCTCTTGGGCCCATGGTGATCTCTTTTTTCTCTTGCTGCTGCTGATATAGATAGTGCATTGTGATGGGATCTGCGCTTGAGTTATGGCGTTCACAGTGTGCAATGACTTGACTAAATAGCTCCTGAGCTTTGTGGTTTAACCCCACCTCATGTAGTGCTTTTGCTTTGTCTAAAGTGGAATCTACCGAGCGAATAACGGGTTCATCTTCTAACTGTTCTAGCAGTTGTTTCGCTTTTTTATGCTCATCTTTTAGATAATGGACGCGGGCGTTGAGGACATCGATTTGCGCTTGGGTTTGTGCGTTTGGAAATTGCTGTTTTAAATCACTCAGGTATTGTTGCGTTTGCCTTGTGAGACGAGTGACTTGGTCTGATTGATCGGTACTTAGAGCAAAGTCTATTCCTGCTCGTGCGGCGTTCAGATACACTTCTGGTTTGTCATGGATCGAGTAGCGCGCGAAACTTGCTATATCTTTATGTGCTTTATAGCTGGCTTCATAGTCGTGATTAATTTGCGCAACTCGACCAAGTGACTGTTGTCTATTTATATTTCTAGGTGCCATCTCAATTGCTTGCTCTAACAATTGTTGGGCATTCTCATATTGGTTTAGCTTTATTTCGAGTTTGCTCAATAAATCGAGCGCAGGAAGACGAGTTTCCGGTCGCTCGATTAAGGTTTTCAACATCTTTTGAGCGATAACATCTTCATTGTTGGTAATGAGCGCCTCGACCAAGCCTAGCTTTGCCCATGTAAACTTTTGCAGAGCCAAAACCGACTTATAAAAAGACTTTGCCTCTTCTAATTGATTGAGTCTGAGTAAAAGTTCTCCTTTTAGCTTTAGGAGTAGGGAAGTGTAGTTATGATCTTTGTTGTCTAGTTCTAGATCTAGCGCTTTTAAGGCCTTTGAGTAGTTCTTGTCGTCTACAAGCAAGTTTATATGCCTTAAAGCTTGTTTACGCTTTAAAACTCGTTCTATACGGTTTTGTAGCTCTTTTATTGAAAAGGGCTTAACTAAAAAGTCATCAGGTTGAAGTTCGATAATACTATGGACTAACTCGGGGCTAGTTTCAGAAGAAATAAAAATAAAAGCGGTACTTGAGCGAATTAACTGTTTGGAGCGTAGCTCTTCGTAAAATTGATAGCCATTTTGCTTTTTTGCTAAACCAAAAGAGCATACGATGAGATCAAACTTATTGATGGTACAAAGCTCCTTTGCACTGTCTGCACTCTCTGCAAATTTTAAATTTCTGAAATCTAACTGTTCTAAAGATTGTTTCATATAGCTCAATGCTAATGGTTGATCTTCAACGATTAACATTTTGGCATTTTGAATAGATGGAGCTGACATAGAAACAATTTTTAGACAATGGCTTTGCTTCTAGTCTAGTACTTAGGTGTAGTTTTGAAAACAAAAATTAACTCATTTTTAGTAGGTTAGTCTATTTAGCTTATCCCAACTATTTACTGGGGTTAGTGGCAAAATAGTTAAGGGTATAACCAAAATTTGGGAGGCTTAGTAGAGTAACTAATTAGTTAATAAATGAGAAAAACGAGGTTGTTTCTATGGACTTTATGGCAGTTTTAAATTGATTCAGTTTGATGTGCTGTTTGAGTATATGACAAGTAACAATGACTATAAATAAAGTGAAAAAGTGTCTTGTACTAGATTTAAAGTTGTGGTTTTAGCCTTGCTTAGACTTAGCGTGATGTTTTGTATCGGCCACTCTATCTAGAAAATAAAGTGGTGGGTTGTACTGGACTTGAACCAGTGACCCTCGCCTTGTAAGGGCGATGCTCTCCCAACTGAGCTAACAACCCAAATTGTGTTTCAATTTATACTCTTGAATAGAGTGATGGTGGGTTGTACTGGACTTGAACCAGTGACCCTTGCCTTGCTCAGGCTTAGTGCGATGCTTTACATCAACCACTCTATCTAATAAAGAATAAAGTGGTGGGTTGTACTGGACTTGAACCAGTGACCCTCGCCTTGTAAGGGCGATGCTCTCCCAACTGAGCTAACAACCCAAATTGTATTTCAATTTATACTCTTGAATAGAGTTTAATGTCCAATTCTAATCTAAGAGTAGAAGTGGTGGGTTGTACTGGACTTGAACCAGTGACCCTCGCCTTGTAAGGGCGATGCTCTCCCAACTGAGCTAACAACCCAAATTGTGTTTCAATTTATACTCTTGAATAGAGTTATGGTGGGTTGTACTGGACTTGAACCAGTGACCCTCGCCTTGTAAGGGCGATGCTCTCCCAACTGAGCTAACAACCCATATTGTGTTTCAATTTATGCTCTTGAATAGAGTTATGGTGGGTTGTACTGGACTTGAACCAGTGACCCTCGCCTTGTAAGGGCGATGCTCTCCCAACTGAGCTAACAACCCAAATTGTGTTTCAATTTATACTCTTGAATAGAGTTATGGTGGGTTGTACTGGACTTGAACCAGTGACCCTCGCCTTGTAAGGGCGATGCTCTCCCAACTGAGCTAACAACCCAAATTGTATTACAACGTCGTCTGCCGTTGTGGGGCGGTATTATAGGTTTAGTTTGAAAAGAGTCAACACTTAACTTTAAAAAACTATACTGTATGATGTTTTTATGCTCAATGCTTTAAGCTCTTCATTATAGAAGAGGTGAGGGGGCTTATATTTTTGGTCCTAGAATCATCTTATTTGGGGGAAAATGAGTTGCTGAGCTTTGCATGTTATAGCGCGAAATTAAGCAGGGTTGGATACCATGCGGAAGTAAGAAAAGAGCCGTAAATCACTCTGGCCTAATTGGATTTAAAACAAAAAGGCAGAGGTGCGGTAACTATGCGTTTTAAATTGTGTAATAAATAATCCAATTCAAGGTGTTAGGCTTGCAAAGGGGAGCTGTTTGGTTATATTCTACGCTTCTTGATTTAAAATGAATCAGTTAGAAAAAACTTTCATAAAAGTTGTTGACTTTATTTTTGCTCCTGCATAGAATGCGCCCCGCACTCAGCGATACAGGCTAGCAGTTCAAGTCTGACTATTATGGGGCTATAGCTCAGCTGGGAGAGCGCTTGCATGGCATGCAAGAGGTCGACGGTTCGATCCCGTCTAGCTCCACCAATTTATCGTTAGTGCATATGTCCTAGTACATAATTCAAATGGCAACGCCTCGAGTGCGAAGTTGTTTGTTATTGTGTCCCCTTCGTCTAGAGGCCTAGGACACCGCCCTTTCACGGCGGTAACAGGGGTTCGAATCCCCTAGGGGACGCCACTTACTTTGGTAAGTAACTCGGTTAGCGAGAGAATAAACAGCTAAATAAAGTCCTAGTGACACAGAAATAGCAAGTCTGAGGTTTGCAAAAAATTCTGCGTCCCCTTCGTCTAGAGGCCTAGGACACCGCCCTTTCACGGCGGTAACAGGGGTTCGAATCCCCTAGGGGACGCCACTTACTTTGGTAAGTAACTCGGTTAGCAAGAGAATAAACAGCTAAATAAAGTCCTAGTGACACATCTGTGTCCCCTTCGTCTAGAGGCCTAGGACACCGCCCTTTCACGGCGGTAACAGGGGTTCGAATCCCCTAGGGGACGCCACTTACTTTGGTAGGTAACTCGGTTAGCGAGAGAATAAACAGCTAAATCAAGTCCTAGTGACACAGAAAACTTTCTGTTTTTGATAGGGCCACTCGCCTCGCAGGCTCGGTCTCATCTAACACAGAAATAGCAAATCGGTGATTTGCAAAACAATTTCTGCGTCCCCTTCGTCTAGAGGCCTAGGACACCGCCCTTTCACGGCGGTAACAGGGGTTCGAATCCCCTAGGGGACGCCACTTACTTTGGTAGGTAACTCGGTTAGCGAGAGAATAAACAGCTAAATCAAGTCCTAGTGACACATCTGTGTCCCCTTCGTCTAGAGGCCTAGGACACCGCCCTTTCACGGCGGTAACAGGGGTTCGAATCCCCTAGGGGACGCCACTTACTTTGGTAAGTAACTCGGTTAGCAAGAGAATAAACAGCTAAATAAAGTCCTAGTGACACAGAAATAGCAAGTCTGAGATTTGCAAAAAATTCTGCGTCCCCTTCGTCTAGAGGCCTAGGACACCGCCCTTTCACGGCGGTAACAGGGGTTCGAATCCCCTAGGGGACGCCACTTACTTTCTGTATTCTACTCTCATCATAAAAATGTTCATATTTTCCTTTCATTGTTGTTTAAGTTCAGAATTCTGCTAGTTTTTATATTAACTTTCTGTTGTTCGTTAAGTATTCATACCAATTTTCCTTAGTACTTGCTCACTTTAAAAGAGTAAATCTGATGATAATAAGGCAAGATTTTCTCGCCTCAAAATAGAGCACTTAAATAAGCATATTGGTATCAAATCATATTTCACTATGATCTCAATCTGTCTTTTGGTGAAATTTCTGACGATTTTTAAGAAAGTGATAATTTATTATTTATTGCCCTTTTAAATCGAGAGTAAGCTATGACAAAAGGCAGAGCTGATTACACAGGAAAAGAGAATGATTATCCAAGTTCTTATAATCTACTTTCAACGACAAATGTAAAAGGTCAGATAAAGTATGCGAATTCACAGTTTTGTGAAGTTGCAGGGTTTTCACTTAGCGAGTTAGAGGGGAAGCCTCACAATATCGTTAGGCATCCAACAATGCCTAAAGCCGCTTTCAAGAACCTATGGGATTATATTGAAGCGGGTAAACCTTGGATGGGAATGGTTAAAAACCGCTGCAAGAATGGTGATCACTATTGGGTTAATGCTTTTGTCACTCCTATTAAAGATGCATCCGGTAAGATTGTCGAATATCAATCAGTGAGGACAAAGCCAAGCCGGGAAGTTGTCAACCGCGCAGAGAGCATCTATGCCGATTTAAATAATGGTGTATCACCAAGTAAATTTACTCGAGCTTCTTGGTCTTTGTCAGCTCAAATGATGGCAATAATAATTGTTTTCTATGCCTTAACCATGTTGATCTCAGCTTTATCATCACCTTGGAATTACCTCGCTGAAACTCTGCTTACTCTTGCTGTTTTATTTATTACTTATTCTCGCCTTGCTCCAGTGCGGTCGCTCAGCGAAAAAGCAAAAAAAGTATACGATAACCCTCTGATGCAAAAAGTGTATCTCAATAAGGTTAATGATGTTGCATCTATAGAGCTTGCTTTACTCGCTAGAGAATCCGAGCTTCGGGCTGTGCTTGGGCGTGTTAAAGATGCTAGTGCCACCGTTTCAGAATACGCAACCAAAACGATGCAAGAATGCAAAACGAGTTCTGATATTTTAAATCGACAGCAAGCGCAAACCGGCTCCTTAGCAACAGCAATTAATCAGATGTCTGTTTCGATTGGTGAAATAGCCTCTAATACTAACAATGCAGCGCAGCAATCCGAAGCGGCGCTTGAATCCGTTGTGAGAGGCAACAAAGCCGTTGATGACAATATGGAGAATAATTATGCTTTATCGGAAGAGCTATCTCGCACTCAAAAAGATATAGAAGATCTTAATGCGCAAACGGTTAACATTGAAGGGGTTGTCGACGTGATCCGTGGGATCTCCGAGCAAACCAACTTACTCGCTTTAAATGCTGCTATCGAGGCTGCACGTGCAGGTGAACAAGGCAGAGGGTTTGCGGTTGTTGCTGATGAGGTAAGGGCGCTTGCGCAAAGGACACAAGATTCGACAACCGAGATTAATGGTATTATTGCCGATCTGAGGCAACGAGCAGAGAGGGCAGTTACTGCAATTCAAAGTGGAGTAGAGCGTTCTTCTGAATGTGTAGTAAAGGCAGAAGGCACTAAAGTGAGCCTTGAAACGATCAACACAATAGTAAATGAAATATCAGGTTTGAACTATCAAATTGCGACATCGACAGAAGAGATGTCGAGTGTTTCTAATGAGCTGAACGCAAATGCAGTGACAATTTCAGGTCTTGCGGATGAGTCTATGAAAAGTGCGCGCAAGACGCATGAAACGATGAAAAATACAGAGCAGGCTTTAGAAAACCAAGAAGTGCTCGTCGAGCAGTTTATTCGCAAATTAAACCGTGCCCACCGTTGAGTGGATAACTTACGGTAATACAGCACTTACTTCGTTGTGTATGGGAGGAGATTAATCAGAGCTATCTAGCTCTGATTAATAATAGTAGTCAACGGAGCGGCTCTAATACCAATTGCTATAATTAAACGTTGTAGCCGTCTTCAACCCCTTTCACGGCATAAGCTACAGCATCATGGGCGTGAAGGGATTCGTAATGGTTGATTTTAACGTAGAAATCTAAATAAGTTTGCTGGTTTAGCAATGCTTTTAACTTCCTCGCTGCATCTTCACAAAACATTAGGTTTTGGCCGTTAAGGCGCGCAAATTCTTGTTCATCTTCTCGTTTTACTGCGGCTTGAACAGGAGTTTTTAACTCGTTTTCAACCAATTCGATCAGATCTAAAATCTCAAACTCACTACTATTATCTGTGAGCTTAACTTTTATATTTGCAATCGAGCGCTGAGAGTGGGGGGTTGCAACGATCCCTTCTGTGCTACCTAGCCAGTCATGCACACTATGGAAATCTAATTGTTTACCATCAAAAGCTTGTTGGAAAGCGTTTTGGATCAGTTGACGAGACAGTGCAGCTGAACAGGGGCAAGTAGACGAGTAAGCAACGTCAAGCGCCAGTTCTAGCTTGTAAATACCGTTTATCAACGTCGCATCAAGGGTAATTGGGTATGATTTCCATCCCATTTTTTTACTTAAAAGCGAAGGGCGTCTGATAGGCAATTCAAACTGTAGTGTTACTTTTGCACCTGTACTTAAGTCGTTATGCGTACTTAAAAAGTTATCTAACAACTGTTTTAGAGTTTTTGGTGTAAGTATTTGCTCACAAGAAAGCGTGTCAAGAGCAAGAAAGAGGCGTGACATGTGAATGCCTTTTGCGTCTTCTTTTTGCAAATTAACAAAAGCATCGGCTTTGGCTGTAACAGTAACTTGATTTAGGCCTTTGCTTTCTAATACTAAAGGCAACTCTATGTTACCCATGCCTACCCAGTCTAAAGTTCCCGTTTGTAACGCACTAGCACTGTGTGCAATGTCTGGCATGTTATTTTGCATCGACGTTCTCTTTTCTCACGACTTAAAAAACGGGCATATTACACGAAATCAGATTAAGTTGGGATGGTGAGCTTAAATCTATCCGCACTAAATTAGATGATTTGTGCATTTAGTGATACAGAGTCTCATTTCTGTTATCTATCATTCTGCTTTGCGTACATGAAATTGACTGAATGATCTGACCCTGCAATTTCTATACTCGCTTATTACTAGGGCTTTTGTATAATATTTACTTTGAGGGCTTGAAAAGCAATTCAGTCAGGCTCAAGCGGTAGAATATAAACTTGCCTGACAAGTGTTTAACAATGGTGAAGTAATAATATGACAGAAAATTCGTTTGGCTCATGGGCTCGAATTTTATCAAACTTGGTAGAAAAATACGGCAACAAGCGGGCGTTTGCCATCGCTTATGCTTTTACGCTCTTCGTTGCAGTTATTCTATCTTGCATGTTTTACTATGTTGCATTAGGTGTAGTTGAAATTGTCGATATATCGGCACTCTTTTTCTTAACTGCTGTTATTGCGCCCGCTCTCATCATGATGTCCGTCGCAGCAATGCGGGAGGTACATTCATCCAAGGCTTATTTGGAGTCGGCAACACAACAAGAAAAGATGCTGAACCAAACGCTAAAGGATAATATTAATCGTTTAAATAGTGAGATTGACGAGCGTAAAATTGCTCTGCATGCTAAACACCGCGCGATAGATGAATTAAGAAAAGAAATTGCAGAACGTAAAAAGACCCAACAAGAACTTGCGCAGCAAGGTATGTTGCTGCGGAGTATTGTTGATTCATCTCCTGATCTGTTCTATTACCGCGATGAAAACGGTGTATTCGCAGGTTGTAACAAGATGTTTGAATTAGTGATGGGCAAAAGCAGTGAAGAACTAATTGGTAAGTCAGTCGAACAGATATATTCAAAGCAATATCTTCCAAAAGTACTAGAAACAGATAGCCAGGTATCAGAAACACAGCAACCATTAACACTTGACGTTGAGTATCCTGTTGAAGGCGAGTCTCGTTGGTTTGAAATGCGTAAGCTGCCATTTATCAACGATAACGGCGAATATATAGGCTTGCTGGCCTTTGGCCGTGATATTACTAGTCGTAAAGAAGCTGAGCAGGCGTTAGAAACTGCGTATAAGGATAAAGGAAAGTTTATTGCTACGCTAAGTCATGAATTAAGAACCCCGCTTAATGGTATTGTTGGTCTGACGCGCATGATGTTAGACACTGATCTGACGGCGCAACAAAAAAGCTGGTGTAATACCGTGTTTTCAAGTGCGGAGACGCTTGGCAATATTTTTAACGACATCATTGATTTAGATAAAATTGATAGGGAGCAGCTAGATATAGCAACGGACAGTATCAATGTCTCTGATTTTATAAATGATGTGGTCAACTTTGCAGGCCTAATTGCTGATCAAAAGGGCCTAGAGTTTACTATCAATCGCTCTGGAATATTGGACGTTTACGCATTACTCGATCCGACACGTTTGCGTCAGGTACTCTGGAATCTAATTAATAATGCGGTTAAGTTTACCCACAAGGGTAATGTGACGCTGGAATGTCGCCGCGAGAATCGAGATGATGGACCATGGCTGACAATTAGTGTTATAGATACTGGTATGGGAATATCCGGAGATCAGCTTGAGCGGATCTTTGAAATGTATTACAAGGCTCCGGATGCATCTGGTAGCAATGCAATTGGTTCAGGAATTGGCCTTGCTGTTACTAAAGCTCTCGTTCAGGCTATGAAAGGAACGATAGCGGTTACTAGCCAAGAAGGTAAGGGGAGTCGTTTTGATGTTGAGATCCCATTACAGCTATGTAATGCACCGAAAGAACAGAGCTATGCTGGTAGAAGTTTGTACATTTTACTTGTTGAGGATGTGCCGTTAAACGCGGAGATTGCGACAAATCTATTAGAGCAGCGTGGACATGAAGTTATTTGGGCTGAAACTGGCGAGGATGCGCTCTCATTTGTTGAGACTGAGGATGAGCTAGACCTAATTCTATTGGATATGCAGTTACCAGATATAAATGGTGACGTAGTCGCGCGTCAAATAAGAGAAGACAGTCACTTCGATCACTTACCGATTGTAGCCTTAACCGCGAATGTTAGAAGCGCTGAGCAGGAGTTAGAGGGGATCAGTGTTCAGGGGGCTTTGGCCAAACCAATAAATACCACTAAACTCGACAAAATGCTCGCAGAATTATTTGGAATTGAGGCACAAAAAAACAAACAAAGCATTGATATTCGAGAAGCATTGTCACAGCCCGAATACTCAGATTTAGATATAGAGACCATTTGCGATTTTGTTGAGTCTATGGGGGCTGCTGCATTCCAAAGAAGCTGTGACCTATTTACCAAGCTCAATCCTAAGTACTGTCAAGAACTCAGAGAGGCTGTTGCACAAAATGATATTGAGGAATACGGTGCGGTTGCACATAAAGTTAAAGGTGCTGCTGGCTCTGTAGGGTTGCAACTTGCCCAATTACAAGCAAAGAAAATGGAATTAGAGTCAGAGGGTAAAGAGGAAGTGACACTATTGGATTGGGTATCTGAGTTAGAGGTTAAAATAGAAGAAGGGCAAGAAGCCCTTCATCCATTAATTGCAAAACTCGCTGAAGATCAGTAAAAACGATTATTGAGCGTCGAGTTTACCAATGAAACGGTAACCTTCACCGTGAATTGTACTGATTAATTCAGGCGTGTTGTTATCAGTTTCGAAATGCTTACGAATACGACGAATAGTAACGTCAACAGTGCGATCATTTGCGCGAAGTTCACGACCTGTCATGTGCTTGATAAGCTGTTCACGGCTAAAAATACGGCCTGGAGAATCTAGCATTAGACGGAGTGCTCGATATTCACCTTTTGGTAGGCGCTTTGAATCACCTGTTGGGGATGTTAAACAGCGACTGTTTTCATCTAGCTCCCAACCATTAAAAGTAATAACGCCGTTGCTATCAATTGTTGACTCTTCTGCAGACGTGCCAGTACGAGAGATCAGGTTGCGAGCACGAATCGTTAGTTCACGCGGGTTAAATGGTTTTGTGATGTAATCATCAGCACCAATCTCAAGACCAAGAATGCGGTCAACATCATTGTCACGACCTGTTAGGAAAATAAGGCCGATGTTTTTCTTCTGGCGTAATTCACGCGCCAAAATTAAACCATTTTTACCAGGAAGGTTGATATCCATGATTACAAGGTTTACATCATCATTTGATGTCAACTTGTCATGCATGTCATCGCCATCAATGGCTTCGATTACTTTGTAACCTTCCGCTTCAAATAAACTAACGAGGTTCAGTCGAGTTACGTCTTCATCCTCTACAATTAGAATGACTGGCGTTTGCATTATTAATTAACCTTTTCGGAATATATAATTTACAATGTGTCCGGACTTATATAATAAATCCGAATATTTACGATTATAGGAGCTTATCCAATTGTTAACAAGTAAAATCAGTTGGGATGAAACTTGGATACGGCAAGCAGCCTTGAGCGCACGATGAAGTACTGTTTTTCTAGGGCTTGCTTATTTATATACAGTCGAATTTTGCTCCCTTCTTGGACCAAAGAAGCAATCCCGCCTCTTTCTAAAAACTCAATACTTTCGCCCACGGTCAACATGTTTGACTCTATTGTATCGGTCCAAGCGGACAGTATATCATTTTCGTTAGTTTCATCAATGTATGTGATATCGCAAGCGCTGGAAAGTTCCTTATAGTTCCACGTTTTTTTTGCTTCTACGAGTTTAATCGGTTTTCCTCGCACGTTCAGCTTTGTTGCACTTTTTAGTTCAGAAGCGGGTCCTGATTCGAGAGAATAAAAACAGAATTGGAAACTGGACTTTGTGTTTTCGTCGGGAAACTCGACGAATTTTGCCATCTGATAGAGAAAAGCTGAGCGAACCTGATCTGGGGATTTTGCAGCTGAATATAAGGAAACAAATAAAAGCAAAATAGTCAGATTAATCAACCTCATTTTAGATCACCTGAAAGTGGGAGCGTTATAATAAATTTGGCACCTTGGCTAAATTCTTCATCTAAGGTGATTGTTCCCCCAAGTGCTTGAGTTACTAAGTTATAAACTAAATGCATACCTAGACCGCTTCCACCCTCACCTCTACGAGTGGTTACAAACGGATCGAAGATACGCTTTTTAATTGCTTTGGGAACACCCATCCCGTTGTCTGCATATTCAATCGCGAGTTGCCCCATTGATGACTTTACTGTAATTGAAATACTGTTGTTTTGTTGGTCTTTAAAGCCATGGAGTAAGGAATTAGATATAAGCTGCTCTAGCACTTGTTGTAATGGTCCTGCTTTACTCTCGATGGCAAGTCCAGTGTCACAGTCAATGGTCACTTCAGGCTGTTTCGTGGAGAGTTCAGCTCGCATAGATGCTACGACTTCAGTAAGCAGGTTTGACAAATCTATTCGTGAGTTCACTTCTAGATCCTGGCTTACGGCAAGGCGCTTAAAGCTAGAAACCAACTCAGCCGCTCGGTTTAGGTTGCGGTAGATGAGATCAAGGTTTTCAATTCCATCTTTAACAAAGCGCTCTAACTGCTTGGAGGTTAAAGACTTTGTTTGAAACGCTTCGCGAATATCGGATAATTTATCTCTTAATAGCGTAGATCCTGTAATACCCAAGCCGATAGGGGTATTTACCTCGTGCGCAACGCCAGCCACCATCTGCCCCAGCGAAGCCATTTTTTCGTTCTCGATGATTTGGTTTTGATATTGATGCATACGCTCTAAAGCGTTCAGCAGTTCTTGGTTAGCCTCTCTTAGCGCAATTGTGCGTTGATTAACTTTTTCCTCCAAGCTCTGGTTGAGTTGTTTTATTTCTTGCTTGTCAGCTTTATGACGCTCTAGTTGATTCTCGGTGCGAGCTAACATGATATTTAAATTATTCGCCAGCACGTTTAGTTCTGCGATATTGCTGCCAGGAGCTCTAGCACTGTAATTATGGTTCTTCGAAACGTCTTGCAATAGCGTTGAGAGTTCTTCAATTGGCGTCGCTATACGCTTTTGGATCCCTCTTGAAACTAGCAATACAAGGAGCAGGACGAATAAGGTGAGTGCAATATCTACCAGTATTTTTTTATTAATATAGTTAGAAAGTCGCTCAAGACCCCCGCGAACATACACATAACCTTCAATATTGCCTTCATAAACAACAGGTTTGATTAGTTCAATGTAATCTTCTGAGACCTTAGGGGCCTTCAACTCCTCTATTTGATTAACTTTTAGTGGTACTGGTGGTGTTCGACTAGCGTTGTAACTGGTAAAAAATACAGGGGTGTTGGTTACGTCATCCATAGCATATATATGGATGTTTTTAATTATGTCTACTTGCTGAAAAGATTTGAGACGTGCATCTTCGGTCTTTCGATCATCGAACAAAATAGTGATCTGAGAATTAAAAGCAACGATGTCAGCTATCATCTCTATCTTATTGATGATTAATTGCTTTTGTTCTTTTACATCAAGGTAAGTGGAAATAGAAATGGATAAAGAGAGACACAGCGCAGTTACAAGCATCACTGCGCTGATCAATACTTTTCTAATGCTTGTTTTTGTTAATTGCTTACTCATTCTTATTCCAGCTGTATGATCAGCCTTGGCTGCGGCTACAGAGCTTTTGAGATTCAGTAACTCATTATAATAAAGTAGAGCAAATCTTTGAAAATGAAAAGATAAAAGGTCGGTTTGAGTGAAGGTTTACTTGATATATGCAAGTAAACCTTAGAGCTAGTAAACTACTGCGCTTTATAGATGGCAAATTTAGTGTTTTTAGTGACAACTTCAAACTGTTCAAATTGAGCTTCTAAAATAGGAGGATATTTTAGGAAGCTATTTGCAACCAACTGAATATTAGACTTGGTATCCATATGACGCTTGATGTTATGTAGAAATTGTTCAGCGATATCATAGTCTGTTGAAAGGCCCGTATGAAATGGTGGGTTGCTCAATATAAGGTTGAATTTACCGTTTAGCTCACTTAAACCATCGCTAAGCAGCAAAGTTGCACCGAGGTTGTTCAAAGCCAAGGTTTGCTGCGTAGCATATAGCGCAAGTGCATTGACATCTAAACAGGTGAATTTAAGTGTTGGGCTGTTCAATAAGGCGTAGCAGGCGATAAGCCCGGCACCACAGCCAAAATCTAACACTTTGCCTTTATAGGGAAGGATGACATTTTCCAGTAATAGCTGAGTCCCAGCGTCGAGCTTCCCATGATTAAATACACCGGGCAAACTCGCGGCGGTGAACTCGGTCTTGGCGATACGCACTGAAAATGTCTGTATGTAATGGCTTACGTCAAAATTTGGGTTGGCAGTAAGCTGATCAAACTCATATAAAACACAGTGTTTTGCGCTTTCTAATTTATAACAGTGTGCAGCGTGCTCTTTAAGTTGCTTTTCTGCACTTTTAACCCCACTTTTGTTTTCGCCAACAACGAGTAACCTAGTTTCAGCCGTGCTCAAGTGGCGGATGTTATCAAATACCATTTGCGCTTCAGGTTTTGATTTAGGGTAATAATAAATAACTAAATCAATATCTTGCAACTGCGGTAGTTGATGGTCTACATAACTCTTAACATCGGCAATTTTATCGGCGTGAAGGTGGTCTGCAAAATCGAAACTAAACGCATGAATTGCCGAACTTGGATTGAGCGCTTTTAATTCACGTAGGAAGCCATCGCGCTGATGGTTAATAACCAGAATATTGTTGGCAATAAGCTCTTCTTCATTACGAAGTAGTAATAAACTCGGGTTGGTAAACTGCAACGCTAACTCCTAATGAATGTACTCAAATAGCTGGGCGATGAAGCAGCCTGTTGAGCCGCTCCATTATAAAGAGGGGTTGTTTAGCTAATACGCTCGAACATTAAGTCCCAAACGCCATGTCCTAAACGATGGCCTCGTTGCTCAAACTTAGTCAGCGGTCTAAAGTCTGGACGAGGAACATAGTCATTGCTTTGCGACTGGTTTTTATAACCAGGTGCTGCACTCATCACTTCAAGCATATGCTCGGCATAGTTTTCCCAGTCAGTTGCCATATGGAACACACCACCGACTTTAAGCTTTTGGCGTATTTTTTCAGCAAACTCAAGTTGTACAATGCGACGTTTGTGGTGACGCTTTTTATGCCACGGATCAGGGAAGAATAACTGTAATTTAGCAAGGCTGCCATCAGCGATACAATCTGCTAAGATTTCAACAGCATCATGTTCAAAAACACGTAAGTTAGTGATGCCTTGTTCATCTGCATCCATCAAGCAAGCACCTACACCTGGACGGTGTACTTCTATGCCAATAAAGTTTTGTTGTGGGTTATTTCTTGCCATCTCAACGAGAGACTTACCCATACCAAATCCAATCTCAAGAACGACATCATTGCTGTTACCAAATACTTCAGTAAAGTCTAGCAAACCTTGTTGGTGTTCCAGTCCCATTGTTGGCCAGCATTTTTCTAGCGATGCTGCTTGGCCTTTAGTAAGACGTCCTTCACGCTTAACAAAGCTACGCACTTTTCTGATGTACTTGCCTTCTTCCTGCGCTTGTTCGAGCGCACTTTTGCTTGATTCGTTCATGGTCATTTCTATGCTCGTGAAAATGGTCGCATATTATCGTCATTCAGTTGGCAATAAACAAGTATAGAGTGAAACTTTACGTGGTGACTATTAAAGCGATTGTGATTACACTGGCGGCTTTGTAGCAAGTACTAGTCAAGTTTATGAAAGTTAGCCAGCAACAAGCTAAGTGGTTTGGTGAGCAAGTTGTGTCTTGGTATCACCTTCATGGTAGAAAAACACTGCCGTGGCAACTCGGAAAAACGCCGTATAAAGTATGGGTTTCAGAGGTGATGTTACAGCAGACTCAAGTAACCACAGTTATTCCTTATTTTGAGCGCTTTATGGCGCGCTTCCCAACGGTAATTGCGTTGGCCGATGCACCGGAAGATGAAGTGTTACACCATTGGACTGGGCTTGGTTATTACGCCAGAGCAAGAAATCTTCATAAAGCTGCAAAGGTGATCAGAGATAGTTATAAGGGTAAATTCCCACAAACATTAGAAGCGGTGATGGACTTACCGGGCATTGGTCGCTCTACCGCAGGCGCGATACTCTCTCTTGCGCTTGGTCAGCATCATCCAATACTCGATGGTAATGTTAAGCGGGTACTCGCTAGGTTTTATATGGTTGAGGGCTGGTACGGAGTAAAAAAGGTCGAAAATCAGTTATGGTCTTTGAGTGATGCCGTCACGCCAAGCGGTGATGTAAGAGCATTTAATCAGGCGATGATGGATTTAGGCTCAGGCGTATGTACCAGAAGCAAGCCAAACTGTGATGTTTGCCCACTTGCTGAGGAATGTTCAGCGTTCAAAAATAATCGGGTTAAAGAATTTCCAAACCCTAAACCCAAAAAGGAGAAGCCAAAAAAACGTACTCACCACTTAATAATTAAATGTGATGATAAAGTTTTGATGGAGAAGCGTCCTTCGAGTGGAATATGGGGTGGGTTGTTCGGCTTTTTTGAGTTTGCAGAGCAAGATGAATTAGACGCGTTTGTTAAGCAGCAAGAACTTAAACTTGAATGTACAAATACACTTGAACCTTTTGTGCATATTTTTACGCATTTTGAGTTAACTATTACCCCCGTGGTTGTAGAAGTAAAAAGCATGCCAGATTGTGTGCATGATCAGCAATTACTGTGGTTCGATACTCATAATCCACCAGAGGTTGGGCTCGCTGCGCCGACTAAAAAGTTGGTTAAAGTATTAACCGCAATAGGGTAAACTGACACCATCATTGGTGCTGACTCTCATTGAGTGCACGATTAAAATTGAAGAGGTAGATACTCATGGCACGCACGGTATTTTGTCAAAAGTTACAAAAGGAAGCGCCTGGACTGGATTTTCAACTGTATCCAGGAGAAGTTGGTGAACGTATATTTAATAACATCTCCAAAGAAGCTTGGCAGCAATGGCAGCATAAGCAAACCATGCTAATTAACGAAAAGCATCTTAATATGATGGATCCTGAGCACAGGCAAATGCTTGAAGAGCAGATGGTCGGCTTTTTGTTTGAAGATAAAGAAGTCGAAATTGAAGGCTATAGGCCACCAGAAAAGTAAAGCGTCTTTAATGGGTAAGTAATCAACTGGATGAGGCTTCAGGTAAAGGGACTACATTAACGAGTTTCTTAAGCTCGTTGAAGGAAATGGAAGTAATACCAATTTGTTTTACCTATATGGATGTCGGTACATTGGCTATAGCAGGATGTGGTAACGCTTATAACCACCAAGGCCGAGTAAACAAGTTGCCCAGCCCTGAAGTACCTATATTAACCTTTCATCAAATATGAAAGGTTAATATAGGTGTTTACTTAATACAGTTGCTACAAAACTTAGTTACTTAGTTTTCCTAAATTTTCAAAAAGATTTCCTGCTTTCCATTGAGATACTCTGCGTAAATCGCTCCTAAAGTGCCATCAGGAAGTTCGGTAATAGTCATACTAAAAGAGTCTTCAAAGCTCTGTATCCATCGTCGTGAGGAAAACTACTCTTCTTCGTTAAAGCTATGGCTATATAGATGATCTGCTTGCTTTGTGTAAAGTAGCCAAACTAACCTATAGTACTCTACTAATGAAGCGTTCTTAATAGTTCCAGTAGCAAGCCGTTGAATTTCAGTATAGCTCTCTCCATCTTCAGACTATGATGGGTTTATGCTCACTAGAATAATAAGTCAATAAAACGCGCTGATCTGCTAACAACATATCTATCTTATAATCGTAGCCTGCTTATCCACCAACCTTTATTTGCTCACTCTAACTAATTAAATCTTTAGGCGTTTTAACGAAAATGACCGTTTCGTCTCTTTTTTCAGGTACTGCCATGTAACTAAGAACATGATATATTTTAACATCTGCAAACCGCAATGGTCCTTTTACACCAACACCATAAACCTGATAGTTCAAAGTATCTGTTGGTTTTTCTCCAATCCCAGAGGGGAGGTTTGATCATCACCAGATGATCCTCCTCCACAAGCACTTAGCAGAGATATCGCTGCAGCTCACAAACGGCTTTTTTGTTAGTTTTTTAGATCACTAAGCATTTTAATTTAGTTTTCCAAAAATTAATTATATGTGTAATAAGGAAATATTTGAGTGGTGGCATCGTTTAAATGGATATGAGTGCAAAGAAGCAGTTAATTACAGTATTTCCTTATTTGGGTATATCTAAGATAAGGAAAACGCAATAACAAGCTGGTAAAACATAACTCCTCTTATAGAAATATAAAAAGATTATTTTTTATTTGATTTCAGTGGCTTGATGGGTGAGGCGTCCAGTGATTGTCTTTCAAAGCAGAAAGTTGTTCAATTTTGGAGAGTGTTACACTTCAAAGATGAATTTGGGGTGTTAGAGTATCATTTTATCTGAAAGTTAGCTGTACTGCTGTTGCGATTAAAGTTTAAAATACTGAAAAGGATTAGAGTAGCTAATTGAATATACCTAAGGTTCTTAACCTAAGAAGCTTTAGTGGAGATAGTAATATTACTGTAAGTCAAGGACTTGATTAGTCAAAGTGCGTAGTGAAGTGGAATGGGAAAGTCAATGTTTCTCACGTAGCCAAGGTTAGGCATCTTTAGTATTGCACTTGCATGAAAATGAGTATTTTGCCGCTATTTTCCTTTTAACGACAGAATTTCTTTCGATAAGATGCATTGAATCTTATACCAATAATAGTAAGGAAACATAAAATGTTTAGTAATGTTTATACAAGTATGCGGTTAGCCTATTTGGGAGTCGCACTTTCATTATTGAGTGCGTGTGGAGGTTCATCTAACGATGATGTAGATGACATTAACAATGCAGGGAAGGAGAAGCCTCCTGCGGAAGTTAAATATGATGTTACAGGTGTTGTTGAAGGATTAAAAGCCAAATACAGCACTAATGAATTAGTCGATATAGACGTTAATTTATTAGGCGATGACAAGCCGCTAAGCTCTAAAGATGGTTGGCTTGTGAAATATAAGTTGTATCAAACTTCCTCCACAGGGGCTGAGCAACTCTTAGATGAAAGAGGCGGCATGTTTGATCAACAAACTCAACGGTGGAAAATTTCTTTTTCTGCAAGCGAAAGCGCTATGGATGTTAAACTAAAATTGCAAGCTGGCTGTTCAGTTACAAGTGGTCTTTGTGCTGACAAAGCAGGTAGTAATAAGGACAAACAGTGGGAGCAAACTTTTGAGTATTCAGTAAACGCAGTCGTGGAGCATAGAGTTAATATTACTAACACGACTGAATATTCTGGTGCAACTTCACTGATTTCTCTAGAAAATGGCGATCTGGTGGCTTTATATAACCACGGACTATCCGATACACATAGTAGAGTTAGTATTTCATCTGATAATGGCCAATCCTGGGTTCAAACGTCTAGCTTAAATGTTGAGACTCTTGGCGATTTTGCTATTGAAACAGGAAAACTGTTTGAAGATAAAAGTGGCAACTTACTGGCTGTAGGTAATTGTAACGAATCTTCATTGTGTATATTAAAAAGTGATAGTGAAAGCCTTTGGAGTAAGGTTTCAGAAATAGACTTTTCTAATTATGACAGCTGTGATGGTGGGGTTGATTTTCCATGTTCTAATGCGCGTCTAGTTCCCGGCTCGTTAATTCAACTGAAAAACGGTAAATATATGCTGAGCTATCTATTTGCTCCGGGAGCAAATAGCGCTGAGCTAGATGTATATATTCGTATTTCGGATGATTTAGTGAATTGGAGCGAGGAGAAGCGAGTTGCAGGCAATGGATTTGATCGTTCTGAATCCAATGTAAATGCAATCGCATTACCTGATGGTAGAGTTTTACTTAGTTATACACCATTTGATTCAGAGTTAATTACAATTTTGATCTCGAACGATGGAGAGAACTTTGATACACTCCAGAAGCTTAACACCGCCTCTATCCCAAGATCTGTTTCATTAATTAACCACAACGGCTCCACTCGTCTGTTCTATTCCGCAGATTATGGTAATTTTTACAGTAGTAGCCTTGGTGAAGCAGAGTTGTTTACAAAGCCACAACTGATAAAGGAGTTTGATTATTCTGATATACGTACTTCTGATGAGCCGCTTGTAACTGATCTAATTGATGGCACTCTCGGCGTGATATATACAAAAAAATTAAATGAGCAACATGACGTTTTCTTCGAAAATCTGGGAGCGGCTAGAGAAGGAGTGCATTAATTAGCTCATGCCAAGTAGTACACTTAATATGGAGCGTTCAAGCTAGTTGAACGATTTTTCAGAGTGTTTATTATAGGCTGCGACGTAGGTTGTGGCCTATTTTTATGTCTGAGCCTCTAAATCTGAGCCTCTAAAGTTAGAGAGTACTATTAGATCTCAGTCTTGAAATTGCTCAGAAGCCAAAAGAAGAATTGGAGAACAAGGCCTGCCCGCGAATTGAACTAACCAAGCTCCAACTGCCTCTGAATAAGTAAAAAGAAAAGGCCATTCGAGCTTAAAACGAGTGGCGTTAAATGCAGAACACAACTTTTGGTTAAATACCAGTATATGGAATGCACCTTTAAGTTCGTTGTTAGTAGTTCCTATCCACAGAAAGTTTAGCAAGCCCAATAAGTGCCTCTTTATGCACTGAGTCAGGTAAAACGCTTAATTGTGCAATTGCTTTTTGGGCTTCTTCTTGGGCTTTAGCCATCGTGAAGTCAAGTGCTTTGGTCTCGGCTAGTGTTGCTAAAATATCTTCAAGATAATCAAGTCCATTACCACTTTCTATCGCTGTTCTGATCTGAGCTGATTGCTGAGCATTTGCATACTGCATTGCATAAATAAGCGGAAGCGTAGGTTTACCCTCAGCGAGATCATCACCAATATTCTTGCCAAGTAATTCTGCGTTAGCACTATAGTCAAGAATATCGTCTACAAGTTGGAAGGCTGTGCCTAAATGCATACCGTAAAGCTTAAGCGCAGTTTTAATTTCGTCTGATTGCTCTAGCACTACAGCGGGTAGTAAAGTCGCAGCTTCAAATAGCTTTGCCGTTTTGCTGTAGATAACCTGCATATAACTCTTTTCAGTTGTATCTGGGTCATTACAGTTCATTAACTGTAACACCTCGCCTTCTGCGATGATATTAGTCGCATCGGCCAAAATCTGCATGACTTCCATATTACCAAGGCCGACCATCAGCTGGAATGATCGAGTGTAGATAAAGTCACCAACCAATACGCTGGCCGCATTTCCAAACTCTGCATTTGCTGTCGGTTCTCCACGGCGCAGTAATGACTCATCAACCACGTCATCGTGGAGTAACGTTGCAGTGTGAATAAACTCTACAATTGTTGCTAGCGTGATATGTTTATCACCTTCGTAACCTAATGCTCGTGCGGCCAAAAGGGCTAACATTGGGCGGATGCGTTTACCTCCGCTATTTACAATGTATAAACCTAGCTGTTTTACAAGTGCAACATCAGATTGCATTTGTTGATGTATAAGTTGGTTGACGTCAAGCATATCTTGCTTAACCAAATTTTGGATAGTTTTTATATCCATTGCGCTCCGAGCCAATCTATTAACCGAAAATGAATAAACTTGGCGATTGTACTACAAAAAAATCATCGACTCGATAAATTGTCGTAGTTGCTTATAAAAAAACGTTTTTATGCTTACTTTTTGTGCTTTCAATGGTTTCGCAAGGGGTGAAATAGGTACGGTGAAATCTCATTTGGTACTGTATTAGGTAAACTATAGATTCGCCTTTTGTCTGATGAATTGAGAGAAAAAAGAGCTTGGCTTTGACATTTTTTTGACTAGAATAGGAGAAAATATTTGATTGCCCTCATACGAGCTAAATTTTATTCACTTTCTTCAAATTTGCTCTTGCGCCAAGATACGCATTAGCGTAAACTTCGCGCCCTATTGAAGAATATTAAGTTGCGTCGATTTGAGGGCGCACAGACGGAGTTAATTATGTACGCGGTTTTCCAAAGTGGTGGTAAACAGCACCGTGTGACTGAAGGTCAAACAATTCGTTTAGAAAAGCTAAACGTTGAAACTGGTGCAGCAGTTGAATTTGATTCAGTACTTCTAATTGCTGATGGTGAAAAGATCGAGATCGGTGCACCGTTTGTTAACGGTGGTAAAATTACAGCTGAAGTTGTATCTCACGGTCGTGGCGAGAAGATTAAGATTGTTAAATTTAGACGTCGTAAGCATTCTCGTAAGCAGATGGGCCACCGTCAGTGGTTCACTGAAGTTAAAATCACTGGCATTAGCGCTTAATTTTTAGAGGTACAGAGAGATGGCACATAAGAAGGCAGCTGGTAGTACTCGTAACGGTCGCGATTCAGAAAGTAAACGCTTAGGTGTTAAACGTTTTGGTGGCGAATCAGTTTTAGCGGGTAGCATCATCGTTCGTCAACGTGGTACACGTTTCCACGCTGGTTCTAACGCAGGTATCGGTAAAGACCACACAATCTTCGCAAAAGCAGACGGTAAAGTTGTTTTTGAGCAGAAAGGTCCTTTAAACCGTAAATACGTTAGCATCGTTGCTGAGTAATCGGTATTAAATACTAAAAAACCCCGCTTAGGCGGGGTTTTTTGTTTTCAGCACATCAATTACCAAATTAGCTATACCAAGGTGTATTAATACAATTGGTATTAGGAGCGATTTGTCGCTGCTGCTATAATGGTGTAGTGAATTCAGACAGAGTTAAAGAGTTTAAACCATGAAGTTTGTCGATGAAGTAGAGATTAGAGCGGAAGCCGGAGATGGGGGCAGTGGTGTCGTTTCATTCCGCCGCGAAAAGTTTGTGCCAGATGGTGGCCCAGACGGTGGTGATGGTGGCGATGGCGGTAGTGTATTCCTGCAGGCTGATGAAAATTTAAATACGCTTATCGACTATCAGTTTGAACGCTTTCACAGGGCTGAACGTGGTACCAATGGCCAAGGCCGTAATTGTACAGGTAAAAAAGGCCAGGACTTAGTACTTAAGGTACCAGTTGGTACAAGAGTTACAGATGTCGATACTGAAGAGTGTTTGGGTGATTTGACCAAAAATGGACAAAAGCTGATCGTAGCGAAAGGTGGGTATCATGGTCTTGGTAATACGCGTTTTAAGTCAAGTACTAATCGCGCACCAAGACAGAAAACGCTAGGTACTCAAGGTGAAGTTCGTAACCTTCGCTTAGAATTAATGCTGCTTGCAGACGTCGGTTTGTTAGGTCTGCCAAATGCTGGTAAATCTACGTTTATCCGTAGCGTATCTGCAGCTAAACCAAAAGTCGCTGACTATCCATTTACCACGCTAGTACCTAATTTAGGTGTTGTGAGACCTGAAGCGAGCAAGTCATTTGTAATTGCTGATATCCCAGGCCTAATTGAAGGTGCTGCGGATGGTGCAGGTCTTGGCATTCGTTTCTTAAAGCACTTAGAGCGCTGTCGGGTGTTATTACACATTATTGACGTGATGCCGGTTGACGGTAGTGATCCTGTCGAGAATGGCTTCGCTATTATTAACGAACTGCATCAATACAGCCCTAAATTAGCGGAAAAGCCTCGCTGGTTAGTGCTAAATAAAGTGGATTTATTGCTTGAAGAAGAAAGAGAAGAAGTATGCGCCCGTATTGCTGAAGAGCTAGACGCAGAAAACTTTTATATGATCTCTGCTGCAAACAAGTTAAATACGCAACCTTTGTGCTTTGATATCATGAACCTTCTCGAAAGCATGCCAAAAGATAAATTCGAAGAAGAGCTGCAAGAAGAAGTTGAATTTAAGTGGGACACATACCACAGACATGCAACTAAAAATGATAAAGACGATGATGATGACTGGGATGATTGGGATGACGACGACTACGATGTGGAAGTTATTTACGAGCGTTAAGTTACATTGAGTTTACTCTAAGAGGCCCATTATATGGGCCTTTTTTATGCCTATTTGAACAGTGTAATACTTCAAATCAGTATTCTCGCCGCAATTCTGTTGAAGATGATATACTAATCAACCTGAACTCGGGATAACAACTTGTTCTCTAGCAGCTGTTATCCCTTACTACTGTGTTAAATTTGTTTGCAATAGGCCAGCTATTGATGCACAAATTTGCCTTGTATTAAGAAATAACTTCTGGCTAGAGTGATACTACGCTTTTGAGCTTAGTGATTTTAGTGGATTAACTTACTTCTTATCCCGAGTTCAGGTTAATCAAACATCTTGCATGCTAATTGTGTGTATAAACTAATACTAAAATACTATAAAGGTGCGTTGTGGTAATTTCAATGATAGCTGCGATGGCAAATAACCGTGTTATCGGAAAAGATAACGATATGCCGTGGCACTTACCTGCAGATCTTCAACATTTCAAAAAGGTTACGCTAGGTAAACCTGTGCTCATGGGTCGAAAAACATTTGAGTCTATTGGTAGGCCTCTGCCGGGTCGTAGAAACATAGTGATATCCAGAAATATTGACTACACTCAGGAAGGTATAGAGGTCGTCGCTTCGCCTGAAGCCGCATTGAGTACTGTTGAAGGGTGTGACGAAATTATGATAATTGGTGGTGGTCATATATATGACATATTTCTGCCTTATGCTCAGCGGCTCTATTTGACCTTCATCGATTTAGAGGTTGAAGGGGATACTCAATTTCCTGACTATGAGCAAGTTGCTGAATGGGAAGTGCTTGAAACTGAGTGTAACGAACCTGACGAGAGAAATAACCATAGTTATAAATTCGTAACTCTGAACAAAAAACTATGAGTTTCTTGCTAACAATTGTTTAGGTTGCTAAAATATAGCCAGTTATATGCTACGAATAAAGTATTAAAGGGTCTGTGTAATGAAATTAACTACCGTGCTACTGTCAGCTTCCATCGCTGTTGCTGCTTTTTCTTTCAGCAAACCGGTAAGTGCAAACGATCAGTTGGCGCTTTCTATATGTGAATATATCGCTGCGGACGATAAAAATCGCATTCGTAACGCTTTGAAAACATCACGCCTTAAAATGCGTAATGTTTACGATGCAATTCAGTGCAACGGTAATAACTTACTAAGACATGCAATTGCTAGCAACGCAAACGATGCTGGGGAATACATTATTAAAAGTATTCCAAAAAGCGCGTTAGAAGACGGTAAAGATTTAGCATGGGCTGAGTCAAACCACGGTGGTTCAGCATTGATTGCTGTCATTAAAGAGCGTGCAGGCCTTTAATTGTAAAGTTTACGCAATATGAAAAGAGCCCTTACTAGGGCTTTTTTTATGCCTGGATTTATTATCGCGTAATTTTTCTAGAAATGTTTTTTTGATTAGAATCAGCTTCCTTCCAATTTTTGTAATAAATTTTTGCTAAGGCTCTTGAGAAATCGAGTAATCGTGCCAATACTATTGTTAAGGGTAAACGCAAAAGAAGGATTGCATATGAAGATTAATTTATCTGGCCATCACGTAGATGTAACCGATGCTGTTAAAAACCACGTTCATGAAAAGTTTGCCAAGATCGCTAACCATTTTCCGTCGTTGTTATCCCTAGACATCATCGTCAGCAAAGAACACAAACAATTTTACACGGAGATAAGTACAAACTACGCTGGTAGCCGAATATCGGTAAAAGGTGAAGACGAAGTGATGTATCCTGCTATTGCCAAAGCGTCTAAAAAGTTGGATGCAGCTTTGAAGCACCGAAAAGGTCAGTTAAAAGCCAATAAACATCAGAAGCCGGTGAGTACAACGCCACCTATTGCGCACGAGATCATTCAAGAAATGGAACTGAAATAACCTTAGTTTCAGATAAACATCAGGCCCTACGGGGCCTTTTTTGATACACTTCCCCAATCATCCTAGCTAGCCTTAATTACGAGCATATGCCAAATTACCAAGAAATTTTAGAACAGGCTGTGCAGCGAGTTCAACCGTTGTTACGCCAAGGCAAAGTTGCTAACTATATTCCTGCTTTAGCTGAGCAGCCATTAGAACAATTTTCTGTTTCACTGCATACGGTAGATGGCGAAACTTATAGTGCCGGAGATACTGAAGCCAGATTTACGATTCAATCAGTATCCAAAGTAATGACATTGACGTTAGCGCTGCAGCGCTATGGTGACGAGCTTTGGAGTCGGGTAGGGAAAGAGCCTTCGGGTACAGCTTTTAACTCCTTAACTCAGCTTGAGTTCGAAAATGGCATTCCAAGAAATCCATTTATAAATGCAGGTGCCATTGTAACTTGTGATGCGCTGTACTCTCGTTTATCTGCTCCAATTCATACCATGCTAGAAAGCTATAGAGCGATGTCTGGTAACGACAAGCTGTGTATTAATAAGATTGTGGCGCAGTCTGAATATGATCACAGGTATAGAAATGCAGCGATGGCTTATTTGATGAAGTCATTTGGCAATTTTAATAATGAAGTCGAGGATGTGTTATGGTCATATTTCAATTTTTGCGCAATTGAAATGAATACCACTGAGTTGGCGAAGTCATTTTCCTATCTGTCTAGTCAGGGTTACTGCAACTTATCAAAACAGCGGATACTTACCAAAAAACAAACCAAGCAAATGAACTCGCTGTTGTTTACGAGTGGTCTTTACGATGCAGCTGGTGACTTCGGTTATCGAGTGGGGATGCCTGGCAAGTCTGGTGTCGGGGGGGCGATAATCGCCATCGTACCCAATCGTTTTACGGTTTCGGTATGGTCGCCAGGGCTTGATAAAGTTGGTAACTCTTTGGCTGGGATCGCGGCATTAGAATACCTATCCAACGAACTTGGTACTGCTATTTTTTGATGCCAAGTTATATACAAACTAGATGATATAAAAATAGCGACCAAAGTCGCTATTTTTACCAATCCTAAACAAGCTAAGAACCGTTATTGTTCCCAGTATGATTGCTCTAGTGAGTCTTCACGCTCAGGTAGGCCTCGAGATAACCTTGGAGAGTGCTGAACGAGTACCTCGTAGCTTGCACGGTTTGCATACTTGCTTATCTGTGCCAGCGATGAATAGGTAATTGCACTTTGCTCATGTTTTGCTGAGTTTGGTACATTCAGTTTATGGTATTCATTGGCACAAATATCATGCAAAACAGCGGCAAGAGCGCAGTCACCTGCACCATTAGTATTCTTGATGATGTCTGGTCCACCCATATAAGGAGCGGTATGGCTGTATGCTCTGATAGGCTGTTCACACTGGGCTTTTTTCATTGCGCGTGAGAATTCGTAGCGATTAAATTCAGGAATAGCACCGGGAAGTAATGGGTATTCAGTCACACGCTTACAGCAGTCATCAACATAACCCGCCATAAACAACCCTTTAGGTCCCGCAGTACAGATGACCAGATCAACCCAGTCCAGTGCTTTATCCGCAGCGAGAAGTGGATCGCTAAAGCCTGTGATCGCCTCTCCTTCTTCTTCGTTCATCGCAAGGATATCAACATGTTTAGCAACGAAGTCAGCCCACCATTTGGGGTCTTGTTCAATTAAGAACTTAGTACCAAGCGTCAATACTACGGGTATGCCGGCATTATTGGCATACTCAACCGCCTGCATTGTTGCTTGTGTCATGGTTTCGTCGCCACTCGTACGCATCAAATAAGCGCTGATCACTAACGCCGATGATTCTTCGATAAGCGTTTGGCAAATAGACTCAGGACGTAGGTGATTCATTAATCCTGCGCTGATAGCAAAAGTGCGCTCACCACTGTCATCAATAAGTGTAAAGCAACGACCAATGGGGCCATCAACTGGCTGCAAGTAGTCCAGATCAACTCGGCTTGAGGTGTTACATAAAAATTTATAGGCGTAGCTGCCAATTTTTATGTTTTCACTCATCACCCCAAGTAGGACTGAGCGGTCATCTGCTAGCACCGAATAGTTGTGCATGGTGTTACCTATGGTACCGCCGGCAAATTCATAGTCGATCATGTCATCACGTTTTAGCCTATCATAAAGGGCGTTGGTGACATCATTGTCTATCACTTGTGACATACCACGCTGTAAGTGGAATTCATCAAGAAAAGCTTGATCCACTTTCGCTTCAATATCAACGACGATTTGATCTATACCACAGATATAGCTCCTTTTTAGCCGATCATCAGCGTGTAACTGGTTAATAAGCGGATCTTTATCTTCCACCGGAAAATAGTGTTTATGCCTACGGCGTCCCGGAAATTTCATATTCTACCCGTGTGTTTTTGAGCTTACGAAATAAAAAAAGCGGCGAATTATAGCGTAAATCCAACCCTGTGAGCCACGGCAAAATTGCGAAAATTATCAATAATGTCCGCAAAATATTAAAAAGATGTTGGTAACATCCTGAGTTTGCTTATAAAAGCAGCTGTATTGGTGACTGTGATTATTTAAGAATAGCAGCTTAACCAGAGCTCTGCAGGAGGTGATATACTCCATTTTAGGTGAGGACGACTATAAAATTACCATGTCAGAAGTAAAAGATGATCAATATTGGATGAAAGTGGCGTTAGCATTTGCTGACAAAGCTGAAGCGGAGAACGAAATTCCTGTCGGTGCTGTTGTAGTGAAAGATGGTGAAATGATAGCTGCGGGTTGGAACCGTTCAATTACCTGTCATGATCCTTCGGCTCACGCTGAAATGATGGCTATTCGAGAAGCTGGCAAAGTCGTTGAAAATTATCGGCTGATTGATTGCACTTTATATGTGACGCTTGAGCCATGTCCTATGTGTGCCGGTTTACTGGTCCATAGTCGCTTAAGCAGAGTGGTGTTTGGGGCATCTGACGCAAAAACGGGTGCGGCCGGTTCGATAATGAACTTGTTACAGCATGAAAAGCTCAACCACCAATTGGAAGTTACATCGGGCGTATTGAGTGAAGTATGTGGCGAAAAGCTGTCTGCATTTTTCAAGCGCAGACGCCAAGAGATTAAAGCAGCAAAAAAGTTGAAAAACGGTAGTACTTAGGGTTGTACTACCGCAGTGGCTGTTTTCGCATCCCTTTGCTCTTCCATTTGAATTAGCGCAAAAATACGATGGCGCAAGAGCATTTTACGGTGTGCATTTTTCATCATGACACGACGGCGATTTGGCGACGTGTATTTGGTGTTACGTTTAAATTGATGATTCCGACGTCTTCTCAACATAGAACCTCCGAATGTGAGAGATTAGGTGGGGGTAACGCCCACAAATATTAATTTAGTATAAATACGCTATGCCTATGACAGATTTATGACCTTTTGAAGCATTTATCAAGCCAGTTTAGTAAATATAAATTACTGCTGCTTCTCGACTTCACTTGCTTTGTCTGGATTATCAACCGGAGTAGTTTGCGAAGAGGCTTTACTGCTGTCAGGTAGGAGTGCACCGTTGTCTTCCAACCATACAAGTGCATCATAATAGCGGCGAATATTATCTACATACGTTACCGCAACATCACCACGAGCATATCCATATCTTGTATTTCGATAGTAGCGCTTTTTAGTAAGTAGTGGTAGTCGTTTTTTAACGTCTGCCCAGTTATTCGGATCGCCTCCTTGATCCGCAGTAATGTTACGCGCATCTCGCACATGGCCCCAGCCCACATTGTAGGAAGCAAGGGCAAACCAGGTACTATCGGGCTGCTGTATTTCTTCAGGCATACGGTCGAATAAAATACGTAGGTATTTGGCACCACCTTCAATATTTTGTTGGGCATTGAGGCGGTTTGTCACGCCAACTTTTTTAGCCGTGGGTTGTGTTAGCATCATGATGCCACGAACCCCAGTTGGAGACTTAGCTCTGGGATCCCACATCGATTCTTGATAGCTGACCGCAGCAAGTAGACGCCAATCGATATTGTGCTGTTTCGAATAACTTTTAAACCACTTGAGATAGGTGGGTAAGGTACTATGTACAGCTTCGACAAAGGCTAAGGTGTTTACATAGTTAAACTCTTCGATATGACCAAAATACTTCTCTTCGAGCGTGGCCAAAAAGTTGTTTTGTTGTACTCGGGCGAAAAATGCAGGCAGCAACGCATATAACGAATCGTCTTTTTCGTTACGCATCATCCACGCCACATGTTCATCTTTTGTAACTGAAAACGCAATACTGACGGTTGGGTGGTAGCGTCTAAATAGGGCCAGTGAATGTGAGTCTGTGATGGTGTAGTCAATCTCTCCGTCAATGATGGCCTGAAGCAGCTCTTCTTCACCTTTATCTGAGACAACTTCCCAACTCAAATGAGGATGGCTTGTTTTTGCTTCTTCGAGGGCAATAACATGGTTGCTGTGTGCTAGTACGGTAATTGGCGCTTTAATATCATCAAAGTCTCTTGGCCATTCTCTCCCTTGTTTGTACACGAGCTTTTGACTGATCATTCTATACGTCGGGCCAAAACGATATTGCGCTGTTCTTGATGGGTGAAAGCTTACTGCGGAGGCAACGATATCTAAGTCCCCGGCATCTAGCCTTGCAAATAACTCATCTAGATTAAAGTAAGGAACGATGTGTAATTCAACACCAAGCTCATTGGCAAATTCACTCGCCAGTTCATATTCGAACCCTTGTTCTCCAGTGGTGCCTTGGTAGTAGTTTCCCGGGCCCGCGAGCGTGCCAACACGTAATACCTTATTTTGTTTTACATGTTGCAACTGATTAAGAGGGGCTTTGTCGCACCCAACTAAACAGATGACAACAAAGCACATAAAGATGTATTTAAACATGACCTAGGTTCTCTTTTGCGCTCGAAATCCCAACTTACCGCAGCAAAATCATAATTGCAAAAGCCGAATTAACTTAAGGTAATGATAGATTTGCATGATATTTTCTAGTTTTGACAAATTAGTGTTAATTCCGCGCGCTATTTCCACTATAATGAGCGCCCAAAGATATCGTTCAATCCTTAACCCCGGATGAAAATACCTATGTTAATCCTACGTGGTGCACCTGCACTTTCAGATTTCAAAGTCCAAAAGATCCTTAAAACCTGCGCTGTAGCTCAATTACCAGTTACCAATGTTTATGCCGAGTTTATGCATTTTGCTGATTTAACGGCTGAGCTTTCAGAGGCTGAGTTAACTAAGCTAAACAGCCTGTTAAAGTATGGACCGACTATTACGGAGCACACGCCAGAGGGCAAACTGATCTTGGTAACACCAAGGATCGGAACTATCTCTCCTTGGGCTTCTAAAGCGACAGATATTGCAAACAACTGTGGTCTTACGCAAGTACACCGTGTTGAGCGTGGTATTGCTTATTATGTTGAGGGTGAACTTACACAAGCTCAGTTCGAAGAAGTTGCACAGTTACTTCATGACCGCATGACCGAATCTGTTCATGCAGAGCTTGATGATGCTGCTAAATTATTCCGCACGGAAACGCCTCGCCCGATGTCTTCAGTGGATATTCTTGGCGGCGGCCGTGAAGCACTTGCGGTTGCGAACGTTGAGCAGGGCTTTGCACTAGCTGATGACGAAATTGACTACTTAGTCGAAAGCTTTGAAAAGCTAGGCCGTAACCCTAATGACATCGAACTGTTCATGTTCGCTCAAGCAAACTCTGAGCACTGTCGTCACAAAATTTTCAACGCTGATTGGACTATCGATGGTGTAGAGCAGCCTAAGTCGCTGTTTAAAATGATTAAGAACACCTACGAAACCAATAGCGACAATGTATTGTCGGCTTATAAGGATAACGCGGCAGTAATGACTGGCTCTAAAGCGGGTCGTTTCTTCCCAAATACTGACGGTGAATACGCTTACCACGAGGAAGATATCCACATTCTGATGAAAGTGGAAACGCACAACCACCCAACGGCGATTGCTCCATTTTCTGGCGCATCAACAGGTTCAGGTGGCGAAATCCGCGATGAAGGTGCAACCGGTCGTGGTTCTAAGCCAAAAGCAGGTTTAGTTGGCTTCACGGTTTCTAACCTTCGTATTCCAGGTTTTGAGCAACCTTGGGAAACTAACTTTGGTAAACCAGGACGCATTGTTAATGCATTAGACATCATGCTTGATGGACCACTTGGTGGTGCTGCATTTAACAACGAGTTTGGTCGTCCAAACCTATTGGGTTACTTCCGTACTTACGAAGAAAAAGTAGAAAGCCATAATGGCGCTGAAGTACGTGGTTACCACAAGCCAATCATGATCGCAGGTGGTTTAGGTAATATCCGTGAAGATCACGTGCAAAAAGGCTCGATCCCTGTAGGCGCTAAGCTAATCGCACTTGGTGGTCCTGCAATGAACATCGGTCTTGGCGGTGGTGCAGCTTCATCAATGGCATCTGGCCAATCAAACGAAGATTTAGACTTTGCTTCTGTTCAGCGTGAAAACCCTGAAATGGAACGTCGTTGTCAGGAAGTGATCGATAAATGTTGGCAGCTTGGTGATGATAACCCAATCGCGTTTATTCATGATGTGGGCGCGGGTGGTTTATCAAATGCATTTCCTGAGCTTGTCGACGACGGCGGCCGTGGTGGTAAATTCCAGCTGCGTAACATCCCGAACGATGAACCAGGTATGGCACCACACGAAATCTGGTGTAACGAGTCGCAAGAGCGCTATGTATTGGCTGTTGCAGCGGAAGACTTTGCTCGCTTTGAAGCAATTTGTAAGCGTGAGCGCGCACAATATGCGGTAATCGGTGAAGCGACGGAAGAGCGTCATCTAACAGTAGCTGATAGCCACTTTGATAATAATCCTGTGGACCTGCCACTAGACGTATTACTTGGCAAGCCACCTAAAATGCATCGTGACGTTGAGTCAAAGCGTGTAGTGGGTACAGCATTAGATACAGCTGGTATTGAACTTGAAGATGCAGCTAAGCGTTTACTTCGCCTACCTACGATTGCTGAGAAAACATTCCTTATCACGATTGGTGACAGAACCGTAACGGGTCTGGTTGCACGTGACCAAATGGTTGGCCCTTGGCAGGTACCAGTCGCTAACTGCGCGGTAACTGCGGCAACTTACGATACTTACCACGGTGAAGCGATGTCGATGGGTGAGCGCACCCCTGCGGCGCTACTTAACTATGGAGCATCAGCGCGTCTAGCAGTAGCAGAAGCGTTAACCAATATCGCTGGTGCTAATATCGGTAGCCTAAACAACATTAAGCTTTCTGCAAACTGGATGGCGGCTGCGGGTCACCCAGGCGAAGATGCGGGTCTTTACGAAGCGGTTAAAGCAGTTGGTGAAGAGTTATGTCCTGCATTAGGCCTTACAATCCCAGTTGGTAAAGACTCAATGTCGATGAAGACAAAGTGGGATGAAAATGGCGAAGAAAAGTCAGTGACTGCGCCATTATCGCTTATCATCACTGCATTTGGTCGTGTTGAGGATATTCGCAAAACAGTCACGCCTGAGCTTCGTACTGATAAGGGTGAAACCAGCCTATTCCTACTTGACTTAGGTGCTGGTCAAAACCGTCTTGGCGCGTCAAGCTTAGCGCAAGTGTACAAGCAACTTGGCGACAAGACACCTGACGTTGACAGCCCTGAGCTGTTAAAAGGCTTCTACAATGCGGTACAAACATTAGTTGAGTCTGGCAAGCTTATCGCTTACCACGACCGCTCTGACGGTGGTCTATTCACCACTGCCGCGGAAATGGCGTTTGCAGGCCATACAGGTGTGAGCATTGAATTAGATGCGCTGCAAGGTACAGACTTAGAAGTGCTATTCAATGAAGAGCTTGGCGCAGTATTGCAAGTTCGCAATGACGATATCGCTGCGGTTGAAGCGGTATTTGCTGAGCACGGTATTGCTGATATTGCACATCGTATCGGTACGCTAAACGGTGAAGACAAGGTTATCTTTACTCGTGGCGGTCAGGCAGTACTTGAAAACACTCGCACTGAGCTTCGCACTATCTGGGCTGAGACAACTTACCAGATGCAAGCACTTCGTGATAACCCTGATTGCGCGAAGCAAGAGTTTGACGCTAAGTTCGATGACAAAGATCCAGGCCTTAACGTTAAACTAAGCTTTGATCTAAACGAAGATATCGCAGCGCCTTACATTGCTAAAGGGGTGAAGCCTCAAGTTGCCATCTTGCGTGAGCAAGGCGTTAACTCACATATCGAAATGGCGGCAGCATTTAACCGTGCTGGTTTTGCGGCAATCGACGTACACATGAGCGATATCCTTGAAGGTCGCTTAACACTAGAGCAATTCAAAGGCCTAGTGGCATGTGGTGGCTTCTCATACGGTGACGTATTAGGTGCTGGTGAAGGCTGGGCTAAATCAATCCTATTCCATGACTCAGCACGTGAGCAATTCCAAGGCTTCTTCCAACGCCAAGATACTTTCAGCTTAGGTGTTTGTAATGGCTGTCAGATGCTTTCTACATTAAAAGAGCTGATCCCAGGCACGGAAAACTGGCCACGTTTTGTCACCAACAAGTCAGAGCGTTTTGAAGCGCGTTTCAGCTTAGTTGAAGTACAGCAAAGCCCGTCAATCTTCTTTGATGGTATGGCTGGCTCTCGCATGCCAATCGCGGTATCACATGGTGAAGGTCATGCTGAGTTTGCAAGCGAAGCGGCGGTACAAACGGCACTGAATTCAGGTTCAGTTGCTGTGAAGTTTGTTGATAACTACGGTGATCCAACCACTCAGTATCCAGCTAACCCGAATGGCTCACCTGCTGGTATTACAGGCATGACGTCAACAGACGGTCGTGCAACTGTGATGATGCCGCACCCTGAGCGTGTATTCAGAGCAGTTGCAAACTCTTGGCACCCAGATGAGTGGCAAGAAGATAGCCCTTGGATGCGTATGTTCCGCAATGCGCGTAAGCTAGTAGGCTAACATATTTGAAAAAGGTCACTTCGGTGACCTTTTTTATTCATGGCTCGATAATTATCTATCGGGTACACTGGAAGGGAAATAGCAATCATATTTTAGGGATACGAATGAAAAAATGGCTTTGGAGCTTAGCGTTGATACTCAGTGTTTTAGTGGGTGTTTACCTTGCCAGAGTTCCTTTGTCGCTCTGGGCCATTAAACATTTTATACCAGTTAATGAACTTCAGGTCAGTTGTCTTGACTGGCGCTTGTCGGGCTTCAATCGTATCCATATTACAAAAGCATGTGTGCAAACAGATGCGTTTAATGCCCAGCTTTATGATGCGCAACTAAGCATGCGCCAAGTCAATATTGAAAAAGCGAACATTCAACTTCTTCCGTCCAAAAATTCAGATGCAACTCAGCCACAGCGCCTTGCATTGCCACTCGACATCACCAGACCCAAAATGCAAGTTGCCAAGCTCTCTATATCTGGTGAGCCATTACCAAAGCCATTAGTCGTGTCGATTTCGGAGTCCGAGCTGAATCAATTTGTAGTTTCAGGTGACATCGCTGCTGAAGTTACATTGCAGCCAGAGCGTATTGCTGCAAATGTTGACCTTAGTGGCGAGTACCTCAGCGCTTTGTTACCTCCTCAGATCCAAGCCCTTTCAGGAACTAGCCAGCTTGAATTCGATGGTCTGGCTATAGACGCAGAGCTAGAACTTGAAACTCTAGTGGCGCTTGAACAGGCTGAGTGTAAAGGTACCTTTGCGTATATAGGTGCTGTGTCTGGGCGGTATGATTTTGCCACGCAGCAGGGGAAGATAGCACTTGCCGAACCGATTTCAGCGAAATCAATGCTTGATTGTCTTACTTCTGAATATAGCAAACTGTTACCGACCACTTGGCAGCTTCGTTTACCGAGTGAAATCACTATTTCTGCGGATTCAATCGCGACAGGTTTACTTGAAGTGGCAGGTAAAGATAAACCGTTACAGCTTGAAGTTAATGAGTTAGCAGTCGACTTAACTGAGCCTTTCGTCAATGGTGATATTCGCCTTGAATTTTCCGATGAAAAGTGGGGCGCGCATACACTGGCGGGAGCGCTTAGTGCGCGGCCAAATTTTGTTAATATGAGGGGGGAAATCACAAGTGACCTTCAAAAGCTTACACTGCAAGATGTTATTGCTGAGAATCTCGAGCTCAATAGCCGCTTCAAAATATTGGGTGATCCAACCAAGCTAATTACAGTTGAGGCTCAGCCGAGCATATTCTCAACCCAGTTATCGACATCAGATTTGGTGATTGATAATCCATCTCTGACGTTTGACTTACATGCGCAGCTAGATGTGCCAAAACTCAAAAGTGGACATCTACTACACAGAGTCTTACCTGAAGGAATGAGTTTTGCGATAACGCTTGATTCAAAACTGCAAAACCTGAGTGTTGAGAATGTAACAGCAAAACAGAGTGCGTTGAGTGGGCGAGTTGTGCTTGAGCCTACACATGATTTTGATATCAACCTCACCTTAACCAGTGCACAGATACAACAGCAGAGTTATAAACTGAATGAGTTTGCGCAGACACTGCACTGGCAAGGCTCAGTCGCGACCGGAGAAATCTTTTCAACCTTGTCGGGCAATACTAAGGTAGCAGAAGTTAACTTAGCCGACCTCAGTTTGAAAAACGTGAGCATTGACAGTAAAGGTCAGCAAAGCCGAGGATTGATGGCGTCACATGTGGTTAATATTGATGGTGTAAAGGCGTTGCTTGAGCATCAATATTCAAGCTTAAAACATCCAGCACAAATACAAGTGCCCACGCAGCAGCTCACTCAACTTCAGCCATATATTGACGCATTTTTACCGAACTTAAAAATTACCCATGGTAACTTCTATGCAGTACTCGAAGGGGATTTATCCACGCGCATATTTACCTTAGACGGGAGCGTTCAAAACGGCTCTGCGTTATTTAATGAACGGCTTATTCAAAATGCAGCGATTGATGTCTTTGGTCTAATAAGTTCAGCTAATATTCAACTCAAGCCAACCACACTGAGTGTTGAAGAGTTGAGAGCTGGTGTTATCGTTCAAGCAATAACAGGCCAACTATTCAGCGAAGCAGGCGTGGCTAAACTAAAAGATATTAACGCACAGGTTTTTGCCGGTAACGTGGGGATTGATGAAGTTAGTTTGGTCTCAACGCCGCAGGTCGTTCAGGTATCGCTAGATAAACTGAGTTTAGATCTTATTGCCGCCTCTGGGCATGATGCAGGCGTTGAGCTCAGAGGGCTGATCTCAGGCAAGTTACCAGTACAAGTATCTTCATCTGGGGTGCGTATTGATTCTGGTCATATCCATAATGTTGGTGAAGGGCTATTAAAGGTTGAAAACAATGCATCAATTAATGCGCTAAAAGAGCAGCAACCTAGCTTACAAACGGTGATTGGTGTACTTGACGAGTTGACCATTGAGCAATTGAGTAGTGGCGTAAATTTAAGTGAAGACGGCTGGTTGGACTTAGATGTTAAAATTACAGGAATTAACAAACTCCAACAACAACCAGTAAACTTTAACTATACACACTCAGAAAATGTGTTTACCTTATTACGAGCCCTACGCTTGAGCGACGAGATTACGCGCGAAGTGGAAAATGCGTTAAATAAAGAGGAGCGTTAGTGAATGAAATGGATGCTAGTGATATCAGCTTTATTGGTATTGAGTGCTTGTACTCATAAGGTGCAAGTAGAAACCAAAGAGCCTATTACGATCAACTTAAATGTAAAAGTAGATCATGAGATCCGCGTGAAAGTGGATAAAGAACTCGACAATTTATTCAGCGAAGACAGCGAGCTATTCTAAGGAGGATTTATGAAGCTAAAAGCAATCTCTACCCTAATTATTGGGCTCAGTATGAGCTTCGCCGCATTCGCAATTTCCATTGACGATGCTAAATCACAGGGTTTAGTTGGCGAAACTACATCGGGCTATCTTGGCGTGGTTAAAAATGGCCAAGGTGTACAGCAGCTAGTTGATGAAGTGAATGAAAAGCGCAAACAGAAATACCAGCAATTAGCGAAAAAGAACGGTATCACGCTTGAGCAAGTAGAGGCTTTAGCGGCTAAAAAAGCGTATAACAAAACGCAGTCAGGTCATTATATTCAAGTCAATGGCAGCTGGGTGAAAAAGTAGTAATTCAAAACCTTACAAGAAAAGGCTGGCTAAACCAGCCTTTTGACTATTTAACCGTAGCTTAGGTTATTTAACCTTGTGGCATTGCTGCAGCAAATGCTGCCAAAACGCTTTCCCTTTACGTCTTGCGAGGCGGATATTATTTTCTGGGATCTGTTCAGGATCGTTATAGTCTTCTAATGCTTGGGCCATACTTTCTTCGCGGATCAAGTGGAGTGTTGGGTAAGGCGCGCGGTTAGTATAGTTTGCTGCGTCATGCTCATCGCTATCAGCAAACACATAATCTGGATGAAAAGTGGCAATTTGATAAGTGCCTTCAAACCCTTGCGCTACTAATAAAGCGTTTGCTAGGTCGACGAGATCCAAAAAGTCATCAAAATTACTAAAACCCTTATCAAATATAACTAGTGTTGTTTCTCGCTCTGGCTCATGGTTTAACTCTGAGCACTGCTCTAACATATCCATTACGGCATCGTCGTGGCTTATCGCTTGAGACACGAAATAATGAATGCTGTTACTTTCAACTTCCTGTCGAGCAAACGGGCAAAAGTTGTATTTTACAATGACTTGGCTAACCCAGTTTTGCATTGTAGAGATGACTGTATTCATGAATTATTCCAAGCTCTTATTGATTAGTGTCATGGTTTTAGAAATAGCCCCGGTATTTTCAACTAGTACCGATTGAGCGTTAGCACCGATTTGCGTTCGAAGCGATTTATCTTCAAATAGCGTAATAATTTGAGCGGCAAGCTTGTCCTCATCATCGACTACGATGGCACCTTGTTGCGCGATAAGTTGAGGGTATATATGCGCAAAATTATAGGTATGTGGGCCGGTTAATATTGGCACACCATGAGCCGCCGCTTCTAGTGGGTTATGACCGCCGCGCTCAATCAAGCTACCACCAATATAGGCGATATCAGCACCACCAAATAGCCACTTTAATTCCCCTAAAGTATCCGCTAACAAGACCGAAGCTTCTGCGTCTATACCGTTACTACTCTTTCTGGTAAAAGCGATCTCTTGTTCACTGAGGTAGTCAGCAACCGCTTGAAACTGCTCGGGATGGCGAGGCGCGATAATAAGTAACGCATTACTTATCTGCTCTAATACTCGTTGATGAGCAGCAATGACTTGCTCATGCTCCTTAGGATGCGTAGATCCTGCAAGCCAAATTAACCGCTCGGGGTAATTTGCTTGAAACTGTCTTGCCTTTGCAATTTCTTCTTCGGTGATTGAGATATCAAACTTGATTGAGCCAGTAATGTGAAGCTTAGATTGAACAAGCCCGAGCTTGATGAAACGCTTGCCGTCTTCTTCATTATGGGCTGCAAGCAGATCTATGTTGCTCATCAAGCCTTTCGTTAACCAAGCATGCTTTTTATAACCTTGGTATGATTTTTCAGAGAGTCTGGCATTGACTACCAAGGTTTTACATTGGTTTTGTTTGGCGTAATAAAAAAGATTAGGCCACAGCTCAGTTTCCATCACAATAAGGAGTTTGGGCTTCAAGGAATTGAAAAATTTTCTGACCGCAAAAGCAAAATCTATAGGTAAATAACAGACATGTACCTGAACCTGAGCGCGAAAAGCTTTTGTTATCTCTTCTCTACCTGTTGGGGTGTTACAGGTGATAATGATTGATGTGTTCTCAGAAGCATTCAATATTGACTTTATAAGCGGGGTTGCTGCAAGCACTTCACCAACAGAAGCACAATGGATCATAATACTGTGTTGTGGCAGCTTGCTAATATTTCGGCCAAAGCGCTCATTAAAATGCACTCGATAACCTTGGTTTTTTCTACCTCGAATAAAATAGAGATAGCTCAATAACAAAGGGGCTAACACTAGCAACAGCAGGGAATATAAATGGCGTGCCATAGAAATTGCTTCAGCTCAAAAATCAGTATTTTACCTTGTTCCAGGGCGAAATTGAATGAACAACACAATTTTACACAGTTCAACAGATGCCTAGGGGCTTTTGGTTTGGTAGTATTTAGCGCATTAAAAGTAATGGAATAACAAAATGAATTTAGCTCGAGTACTCGCTTGCTGTAGTTTATTAGCTTCGAATCTCGCTTTAGCGAGCCCAACAGCCTATTTACCCATTGGGCAAGATCCGCTGTTGGAATATCAAATCGATAAAATGTTTGCGTTGACCGTTGGTACGCCTATGGCAAAGCCTTACCGTATCAGTGAAATCAAGATGCATTTGATGAAGCTTAGGCATATTGACGCCACATTACAACAGAGTATTAGTCAGGGAATTGCACCTTACTTACAAGATGACGCACTAACGCAAAGATCTGTCACATTGCGTGTTGATAGTGGTGAGGAAAAACAAATCGCCAACGACAGAGGTAATTATAGTGGTGAATATGCCGAATTGGGATTCGCTGGAGTATGGCGAGGCGGTGACTCGAGTATTCTACAAATAGGTGCTGAGTATCGAGTAGAAGCAGACAAGCTGGTGGCGTATAACACTTTTTACGGGCTATCTTATGGCAATTTACAGCTTAACCTAGGTTATAAAGAACATTGGTTCTCGCCATTTAAGCATTCGGCTCAGGTCTACTCTAATAACGCTAAAAACCGGCCTTCTATTTCATTGGGGTTAGTTGTTCCACTTAAAAACTGGTGGAATTTTGATGTTGAATTGTTTTATTCAGAGTTAGATAAAGTCGAAAAGGGAATTCGTTTTCAAAATACATTGCATGATGGTACACCGAAAATTGCTGGTACACACTTTAGTATTGAACCAATCGATGGTTGGAAAATTGGTCTAAATCGAGTACTACAATTTGGTGGAGGCCCAAGGAAGGTGGATTTTGAGGACTTTATTAAGGCCTATATAGATCCTGCTGGCAATGACAATAAAATCGGCGACCTGACTCAAGATGATGAACTTGGCGACCAATGGGCAACGATCACCACGAGTTTCACTACAAATTACGGTACCAGAGCACAATGGTATCTAGAGTATGGTGGGGAAGATACTAATAACCATAAGAACTATTTGTTTGGTAATACAGCGACTAGCGTAGGCATTTTCCTACCGAATGTAAGTTCAACCACCTCATTACGCTATGAATTTACCGACATGGAAAGTCTTTGGTACGTCAATGAAATTTATCAAACTAAAGGCAATACGATTGATGGGTTTGGTGTGGGACACTTTGCTGCCAACCATCGCCAGTTCGATGATGGTGCACCGACGCAGATCCATGTACTAGAAGGTACTTATCAAGCAGATTACCGTTCTTTGTGGCGAGCTAAGCTGTCGGTTATTGATAACGAAAGTAAATACTTCAACGAATTAAATGAGCTTGGTGCTGAATATGAAACTGGTTATGAATTTGAGCTGGCGCATATTGGTGAAGCTTACAGCAAGCAAGTCGAAACTAAATTAACCTTGGGTAAAGATGTCTTCGGTGAGAATTACACTTGGTTATCAGTCCATGTATACTGGTAGGTATCACGCGGGACAAGCATAGAATAGTTTAGGAACAAATATGTCATTGAATGAACAAGTAGCACAAAGCTACTTCGCAAGCTTACAGCGCCATGTTGATGTTTTTGAAACAATGGCAAACTATCACCAAGAATGTGTTGAGCTACTTGAAGCATGCCAAAGTACATTAGCAGCAGGTGGTAAGGTCATTTGGTTTGGTAATGGTGGCAGCGCGGCAGATGCGCAGCACCTAGCTGCAGAATTTGTGGTGCGTTACAAATTAGAGCGTGGTCCTTTGGCTTCGATTGCACTGACTACCGACACCTCAATTTTGACCGCGCACAGCAATGACTATCACTTTGACTCCGTATTTGAACGTCAAGTTCAGGCACTTTGTAAACCGGAAGATATGGTGATTGGTTTAACCACATCAGGTACGAGCCCTAATATCAATTTGGCACTTCAAGCCGCGAATGAAATTGGCGCGTTTACCGTGGCATTGACTGGCAGAACTGGTGGCAAAGTTAAGGATATTGCTAAATTACCGATTATTATCGCAAATGACGAGACAGCGCGTATTCAAGAAGCGCATATGTTTATTGGTCACTGGCTATGCGAAGCGGTCGATATGCTCGTTGCGGCGGAGCAAGAGGCATGAAGTTAGCGGCGCTTCAACAGCTAAATCAAGCCAAGGTATTGGTGGTTGGCGATGTGATGTTGGATAGGTACTGGCATGGAGATACCGGGCGCATTTCTCCTGAGGCTCCAGTACCTGTGGTGAAAGTCAGCGCGTTGGAAGACAAAGCTGGTGGTGCGGCGAACGTTGCCAAAAACATCGCTCACCTAGATGGTAAAGTGGGTTTGCTTGGGCTTATCGGCGAAGATGACAATGGCAAAACGCTTGAGGCTATTCTTACCAAAGAAAACATTGAGTCTAGCCTAGTTAACGTCGTTGAGCTGCCGACTATCGCAAAAATGCGTGTGATCAGCCGTCATCAGCAAGTAGTCCGACTCGATTTAGAAGAACCCTTTCAGTTATCTCACAGTCAACTACTGCTTGAGCGTCTAAAGCAAGAAGTTGATAAGTATGACTTTGTGTTGTTTAGCGACTACAACAAAGGCGCTTTATGCGCCATTTCAGATATGATTGCGGTGGCTAAAGCTGCTGGTAAAACGGTACTTATTGATCCCAAAAATAGTGACTTGAGCCTTTATCAAGGTGCTGATTTTATCACGCCTAACTTAAACGAATTTAAACTCGCAGGTGGAGATACAAGCAGCGAAGAGGCACTCACCTCTAGTGCGCGCGAGCTCCTGAAAACGTCAGGGATCGGTGCTATGTTGCTGACGCGCTCCGAGCAAGGTATGTCTTTGATAACCAATACTGAAAAGTTTGATTTCCCAGCTCAAGTACAGGAAGTAAGTGACGTTACGGGAGCTGGCGATACCGTGATCGCCACACTGACGACGATGTTAGGCGCAGGAATGTCTGCTAAAGACGCGGTGGAGGTTGCAAATATTGCCGCAGGCATTGCCGTGAGTAAGTTAGGTGCTGCAACGGTGTCACCGGAAGAGTTGAGTCGCAAACTGGGTCAATATCTTAGAGAAACGGGCGAGCACTACCAAACGCCGTTTGAAGAAGTGCTTAAGCACATTACTTTTGCCAAGCAAAACGGCGAAACCATTGTGTTTACCAACGGCTGCTTTGATATTCTCCATGCAGGCCATGTGCGTTATTTAGCGCAAGCTAAAGCGATGGGAGATAGACTCGTCGTTGGGTTAAATAATGATGAATCAATCTCGCGTCTCAAAGGGCCTGAACGTCCAATCAATCCATTGAAAGAGCGGGCAATGGTGTTATCTGCACTCGCTTCTGTGGATTGGGTTATTCCGTTTGGCAGTATTGAAGAAAATGACACACCAGCTAAGCTGATAGAAATGGTCAGCCCTGACATTTTGGTCAAAGGTGGTGACTATAAAGTGGAAGAGATTGCAGGTGCAGAGCATGTGCTTAATCAAGGTGGAAAAGTCGAGGTGTTAGCATTTTTGGATGGCTGCTCGACTTCCAATGTGATTAAAAAGGCACAGCTACAAAAAAGTTAACGTGCGCTGTGATAGGCTTGCATCAATACTTGCCATTGATTTTCATCAAAATAAAAGGTCGGCCATTTGCCGGCCTCTTTTTTAAATGAACGTTGCAAACGCTCCATGTTTGCGTGCTGCCAACTTGAGTTTGGCTGCATGATTTTGCCCTTATCAAAATCAATTAGAAATACTTTGCCGTTGGCATCAAACAAAATATTGTTGATGTTCAAATCATCGTGATAGGCACCGGCTTGGTGAAACTGAGCAATGGTGTGGCCGATACTTTCCAGTTCATTTGTACTAAGCGTTCTTGCTTGCAAAATTTCGCAAACACTGGTGGCATCAGACACCGCTTCGGTCAAAATATCTGCACGATAAATACCAAAATGAAGCGATATTCTTGCGCCAAGTGGTGTTGGGACTGGTAAACCTTGTAGTTGTAGTTGCTCTAGCAAAGCAAACTCTTGATATACGCGAGTATTTTCTAGTTTGGTAAAAATATATTGATCACTCAACAGCTTGCCGATTAAGCCACCACGATAATAGTGCTTGAGTACCGCTATGCCTTGATTAAACCGTACGAACCACGCCGTTGCTCGGCCTTCTTTCGAGCCGACAATCGCATTATTTTTCTGCCAATATTCAGGGTCAAACATTTCTTCTGAAACATCATGATCTAGGGTTGAAGGCGTTAGTAAATAGCTATGCGGCTGTTTGGTGATTTGCACGATATAGAATTCTTAAGAGTCAATTGTGGCATTCTAACGATTTTTCATCCTCAGTGAAACTTGCAAACTTGTTTGATTAATTTAAGATCAAGCGCTTGTTACTTTCCATGAGAACTATTGTTTTGAGCAAATCCTTGACCTCTATTTGTATTTTGCGACTTTCTGCGATTGGCGACGTGTGCCATGCAGTGAGTGCTGTACAGGCGATCCAACGCGCACATCCGCAAGCGAAAATAACGTGGGTGATAGGTAAGGTGGAAGCCATGTTGCTGGCTGACCTACCCGGTGTTGAGCTCGTCGTATTTGACAAAAAGCAGGGTAAAGCCGCGCTCAAGGCGTTAAAGGCAAAGTTCAAAGGGCAAAAGTTTGACGTATTACTACATATGCAGGTTGCGTTAAGAGCCAACCTTGTTGCGCGAGTTATTCCTGCAAAGCAAAAAATAGGCTTTGATAAAGAGCGCTCTAAAGAGTTACACAGTTTGTTTATTAATAAGCGGATCGCACCTCAACAGTCGCCACATGTGCTCGAAGGTTTCCAAAACTTTGCCCGTGCAATCGGTGCTGAGTGCGGTGAGCCAACATGGCAGATGCCAGTGACGGCAGCTCATCAAGCTGCGGCAAAATCGCTATTACCTGAAGGCAAGGTTTTTGTGATATCGCCTGCGGCAAGTAAAGCCGAGCGCAATTGGCTTCCTGAGCGTTATGCTAGGGTTGCAGATCATGCTGCTGCATTGGGGTTTCAGGTGGTGATAACGGGTGGCCCAACGGAACTTGAGCAAAACTTAGCAGCCGAAATTCAACAACACAGCCAAGCTGAGTTATTAAACTTAGTGGGAAAAACTGACTTGAAAACCCTACTTTGTGTATTGGAGCAAGCCGAATTGGTGTTAGCACCTGATACTGGGCCTGCTCATATGGCTGTGACAGTTGGAACGCCGGTGATCGGTTTGTATGCTCACTCCAACCCAACTCGCACAGGGCCGTACCTGTATCAAGACTATGTAGTTGAGGTTTATCATCAAAACCTCATTGCGCAAAAGGGTAAAACTGCTGAGCAATTACCCTGGGGAACACGGGTAAAAGGTAGCGAACTCATGTCTCAAATTTCTGTTGATGCTGTTATTACGATGTTTGAGCGGGTAATAAAAGAGCAGGGGATTGTGACCAATGCATAAGGCTGTATTTTTAGACAGAGACGGCGTTGTTAATAAAGATCACGCCTATGTTCATAAAATCGCGGATTTTGAGTTTATCGATGGGGTATTCAGTGCCTGCCAAGCATTTAGCAAAGCCGGTTATAAAATTGTGGTCGTGACGAATCAGTCGGGCATTGGCCGAGGTTACTACGATGAAGCACAATTTCACGCGTTAAGCGAGTGGATGTGCGCGCAGTTTATGGCGCATGGTGTTGACATCGCTGGTGTTTATTTTTGTCCTCACCACCCTGAAAAGGCACAAGGCCCATATAAAGTAGAGTGTGACTGTCGTAAACCAGAACCCGGGATGCTGCTGCAAGCGATAGCCGAGCATGACTTGGATCCTACGCATAGTATTATGATTGGTGACAAAGTCTCAGACATCAAGGCTGCCCGCGCTGCTGGCGTAAAAACAGCCATTTTAGTTGAGTCTGGGCAGAGCTTTAGTCAAGAGCAACAACAGCTCGCGGATAAAGTATGTGCGTCGTTGGCGGAGGTACCAGCCGCACTATGTTTGTCTGAGTAAAATAAAGTTTGCTGCCAGTTGTCGCAAATCGTGCATTTATTGTGTGAACCTTTTAAAATAAAGATATCTTTTAATGTACCAGGTATGATTGAATTGGTACGTTCCAATTAACTTGAGCTAATTAATATAGAATAAGCTCAAGCGTTAACTTCTGATAGTGAGAATGACAACCGCCTATGGCGATGCGTAGCTTACTATCACCGTGCAAAAAATGGAGACTCCCAGATGAGAGCATCGGCCTTCTACAGCCAGCTTCAGCAACAAATTGAAGAAGTAAAAGCTGAAGGATTATATAAAAAAGAGCGTATTATCACTTCTCAGCAGCAAGCTGAAATTGCAGTATCGACTGGCGAAAGTGTAATTAACTTCTGTGCAAACAACTATCTAGGTTTGGCGAATCACCCAGAGCTAATTAAAGCGGCGCAAGGCGGCCTTGATGACCATGGTTTTGGTGTCGCGTCGGTGCGCTTTATCTGTGGTACGCAAGATATTCACAAAACGCTTGAAGCAAAGATCAGTGAATTTTTAGAAACAGAAGATACTATCCTTTACTCTTCATGCTTTGATGCCAATGCTGGTTTATTCGAAACTATCTTAGGCCCTGAAGATGCAATTATCTCGGACTCATTAAATCACGCTTCCATCATTGATGGTGTGCGTTTATGTAAAGCTAAGCGTTTCCGCTATGCTAACAACGATATGGCTGATCTAGAGCAGCAGTTAATTGCTGCTGATGAAGCTGGTGTGAAAACCAAGCTTATCGCGACCGATGGCGTATTCTCAATGGATGGCGTTATTTGTAACTTAAAAGCGGTTTGTGACTTAGCGGATAAGTACGACGCTTTAGTGATGGTTGATGATTCACACGCGGTGGGTTTTGTTGGTGAAAATGGCCGAGGAACACCGGAATACTGTGGTGTATTAGACCGAGTGGATATTATTACAGGAACGCTTGGTAAAGCACTTGGCGGTGCATCTGGCGGTTATACCTCTGGTAAGAAAGAAATCGTAGAGTGGTTACGTCAGCGTTCACGTCCTTATTTATTCTCAAACTCGCTAGCGCCTTCAATTGTTACAGCTTCAATAAAAGTGCTAGACATGATGAAAGAAGGCGATGCCCTACGTGCTAAACTATGGGATAACGCAGCCTATTTCCGTACTAAGATGGAAGCCGTCGGCTTTACTTGTGCGGGTAAAGATCACGCGATTATTCCGGTTATGTTAGGCGATGCCAAAGTAGCCTCAGAAATGGCTGACAGATTGCTAGCTGAAGGGATCTATGTGATCGGTTTCTCTTATCCTGTCGTGCCAAAAGGGCAAGCTAGGATCAGAACACAAATTTCAGCTGCGCATACTACTGAGCAGCTAGACAAAGCAATCGAAGCCTTTACCCGTATTGGTAAAGGCCTAGGCGTCATTTAATTTTGCCACCGGCATTAAGCCGGTGCAGCTAACGAGCGAATACTATGAAAGCATTATCCAAGTTGAAAGCTGAAGAAGGAATTTGGATGGCGGATGTGCCAAAACCGGAAGTAGGGCACAACGATCTATTGATCAAAATCCGTAAAACAGCAATTTGTGGTACCGACGTACACATCTACAAATGGGATGAGTGGGCACAAAACACTATCCCAACTCCAATGGTTGTGGGACACGAATACGTAGGCGAAGTGGTCGATATGGGCCAAGAGGTGCGTGGCTTTAGCATTGGCGACCGAGTATCTGGTGAAGGTCATATCACATGTGGTCACTGTCGTAATTGCCGTGCTGGTCGTGTTCACCTATGTCGTAACACCATTGGTGTAGGCGTTAACCGCGAAGGTTCATTTGCAGAATACCTAGTTATTCCTGCCTATAATGCGTTTAAGATCCCTGACAACATTTCTGACGAACTCGCTTCTATCTTCGACCCATTCGGTAATGCAGTGCACACCGCATTGTCGTTTGACTTAGTTGGTGAAGACGTACTCATTACTGGTGCGGGTCCAATTGGTATTATGGCTGCGGCAGTGGCGAAACACGTCGGTGCGCGTCATGTGGTGATCACAGATGTAAACGAATATCGCCTTGAACTTGCCACTAAGATGGGTGCTACGCGAGCAGTAAATGTTGCCAACGAAAGCCTCGAAACGGTGATGAAAGATCTTGGTATGACAGAAGGGTTCGATGTTGGGCTTGAAATGTCAGGTGTTCCTTCTGCATTTAAGGGCATGTTAAACAGCATGAACCATGGTGGTAAGATTGCAATGCTGGGCATTCCTCCTTCTGACATGGCGGTGGATTGGAACCAAGTGATCTTCAAGGGTCTAGTGATCAAGGGGATTTACGGCCGTGAAATGTTTGAAACTTGGTACAAAATGGCAAGTTTGATCCAGTCAGGCTTAAACCTTGACCCAATCATTACACATCAGTTCCATGTTGATGACTTCCAGACTGGCTTTGATACGATGATTTCAGGGCAATCAGGTAAAGTGATTCTGAATTGGGATTAATGCTCAACTTTGCTTAGTGCATGAATGAGTAGTTATAATAGAAAGACGGCTAGGTCGATAAGGCTTAAGCCGTCTTTTATTTTTTAGTTTTAAATGGGTAACACATGTCTTTTAAACATATTTCAGTAGCAGACACACAAGCGCTTTTAGGCAATGATGATGTAGTGGTAGCAGACATCCGCGATGAAAATACTTTTGCACAAGGGCATATTCCAGGCGCTGAACATTTATCTAACGCTAATCTTGCGCATTTTATGCAGGAAAAAGAGTTTGACCAACCCATTGTTGTGGTGTGTTATCACGGGATCTCCTCACAAGGCGCAGCTAACTACCTAGTTGAGCAAGGCTTTGAAGATGTTTACAGTATGGATGGCGGTTTTACGCAGTGGGCAAGTGAATTGCCAAACGAGATTGAAAAGTGAAGTTAATAGCCCATTATCACAATGCACGACTAGCACAAGGTGCGGTCGATTATTTTAAGACGCAAGGGGTTTATTGTGTTTTGCACAGTCACGATGGGCAACAAGTTGAAGTTTGGCTAGAGCGTGGTGATGAAGCGCTTGCTATGCGTCTTTGGCAAACGTTTTTGGAGCAACCTGAGGCTGAACTATATCAAGCGGCTTCTTGGCAAACCGGAAGTACACAGGGGTTATTTAGCTACCAAGGCCAAAACTTAAACTTAGTAAAGCGCTTTTTGGGATTGAACTGGTTATTACAGGGCGTTTTTGGTGTCAGTATTATTATTTTTGTCGCCATGTTATTTGGTGACGCTAATGGCATCTTTTCTGCGCTACGTTTCTCCCTAGATAAACCTTGGACTTGGATAGCGCCTACACTGATACATTTTAGCGCCATACATTTGATTTTTAATTTAAGCTGGTGGTTACACCTTGGCGCGCAAATTTCAGAGAAACTAGGGCTCTGGGCGTTAGTTTGCATCTACTTTGTAACCGGCTTAACCAGTAATTTTATGCAGTACCTATTTGTTGACGCTAATTTTGGTGGACTAAGTGGCGTGGTCTACGGACTACTAGGCTTTTGCTGGGTAATTGGTCATCGAAATCCTGCCGGAGCCGCTTTGGTCTCTAAGCCTGTTATTGGTTTTATGCTGCTTTGGATGCTGTTTGGATTTACGGATATGTTTTTCATCAACATGGCTAACTGGGCACATTTGTTCGGACTGCTATCAGGTATGTTGGTTGCGGTATTTTGGCCTATCAACAGGCAACTCAAAGAGAATAGCTAGTTACTTCGAACTCGGAATCTAGCGCTTCCGAGTTCTTGTATGAGTTGATTCGGTTAGTGATATAAATATTTGGTAAAAAGCACATCTCGAACAATTTCCTGCCCAGTTTCTTCTTTTAGCAATGTCTTTAGCTTTTCAGCACAGCGCTTTCTGATTTCTTCTCTGCCAGTTAATGACTTAATGGTTTCTTCGTTTTCTTTACTCAGGATCTGTACAATTGCATCTCTTAGTAAAGGTGTATGGTGCTCAACCACGGCAATATTCGCAACGTCATTCAGCATTAGGTCAACGGTGACTCGGACATAGCCAAGCTTTTTATTAGATTGGCCTATGTAGTTCGTGATGATATCTGGCTCAAACCCGAAATACCCAATAGTTGAATCCGCTTTTACAGGGGAAGCCGCGGTTAATGCAATGCACAAAGTGAGTACAACAGCCAACAGTCTCATGTTTTATCAGGTATCCTAATGCAAGTTACTTTTTACTTAGTTTATACATAATTGCGTTGATTTTACAGTTGGCTTCAGCACAAACATAAACTTTTTAGAAAGCCTCTGCTCTGCTATTATGACCGCGGATTTTTAAAACGGAAATAGAACGTTGCCTTTGCAATTACCCTTAGAGCTCCCTTGGCTGAAGAACACACAGTTGGTGGATGTTGAGCCAGCACTTTCTCCTTATTTACTAGAGACCCAATCTCTAACCGCAAAATTGAAAGAAACTTGTGATAAATTTTCTGTGACTGTGCTTGCTAATGAGTTCAGGAGCGCTCCAGATGCGTTACGTACAGATCTTTCTGAACAGGTTTGGTGCCGAGAAGTAACGCTAAATTGTAACGGTAAAGCAGCTGTATTTGGACAAAGTTGGCTCAATGAGGACGCATGTACTGTCGGAATGGATGCAATTGGTGAGACGCCGTTAGGTGAGTTACTGTTTACTGATTCAAATTGGCAGCGCGGAACCCTTGAGTATCTTCGTTTAGCTACTTCAGACTATCCAGCGCTGATTGAACTTATTGCACCCACCACTGGCGTCGTCCCAGAGCGTTTATTTGCCAGAAGAAGCTGGTTTAAAAACGGTAAAGCAAAGATTTTAGTTTGTGAAGTCTTTATATCGGAAAGCTTTTATGATTGAACACCAGAAATGGCAGGCTTACAGCCAACTTATGCGATTAGATAAGCCAATCGGAACTTTACTATTATTATGGCCAACACTTTGGTCACTGTGGTTTGCAGCTGAAGGTATTCCAAGTATCTGGCTTATTGTTACTTTTGCACTTGGTGTATTTCTAATGCGAAGTGCGGGCTGTGTTATCAACGATTTCGCCGATCGCAAGGTTGATGGGGCTGTAAAGCGTACGGCGACAAGACCGCTTGCAAGGGGGGCCGTGACGAGTAAAGAAGCGCTAGGACTATTTTCTATTTTGGTAACGCTAGCTTTTATTCTGGTGCTTTTTTTAAACTGGCAGACTATTGCATTATCGTTTGGTGCACTTGTGTTGGCTTCTGTCTATCCTTTCATGAAGCGTTATACAAACTTACCTCAAATCGTACTTGGGGCTGCTTTTAGCTGGGCGATACCGATGGCCTTTATGGCAGTAAATCAGAATGTGCCAGTACTTGCTTGGGTGTTGTTTGCTGCGAATTTAATTTGGACGGTCGCTTATGACACCATGTACGCCATGGTAGATAGGGATGATGATTTGAAGATTGGGGTAAAGTCTACTGCGATTTTATTCGGAAAATGGGATCTCCACATTATTGCGTTGCTCAACATCACATTTATCGCGATGATGGCGGCAGTTGGTGTAACGTTTGATTTAAACCTCGCTTTTTGGTGTGGCTTACTCGCAGCCTCTGTGCTGCTTGTTAAACAACAATATGCCATACGCAATAGAGATAGAGACAGATGTTTTTGGGCTTTTTTAAACAATAATTATGTTGGCTTGGCGATTTTTGTAGGGGTCGTGTTGGGGTTTTTACCGTTCTAAAGTCGGTTATTAAAAACGGGCAAGTAATACAGATTATTTGCCCGTTTTTTTGCAACTAATAAGTTACTGTTTTTTTGCTAGATGAAGATGCTGCATCTTCGATTAGCTCAAGCAAGTGATTTATATGTGCATTTGAACCAATTTGATGATTGGTTTGTACAATCAATTGCTCTCTATCCAATGCCTTATTGGTTTTTAAGAAAACTAAGTTAGGATCTTGTGCGATGGTTTTGGAATGCTCAATGCTAGCAATTGCGAAACTGTTGCTATTCTTTAAGCCATCAATTACTTGCTCAATATTACCAATTTTAACGCTGGTTGATTTGTTTAGCGAATCAACGGCTTCATTAAGCATACCTTGAACTTGCTTTGATTGGGAAAAGCACCCATACATAGGATATTGCGTTAATTCAGCTTTTCTAATGCTGTCTTGGTTTGCTAGAGGGTGGTTTCTAGAAACAAACAAAACTAGCTGATCGGGTAGGTGAATATCGCTCACTATGCTATTTGCGCTTTGTAAATATACGCTAATATCAATTTCACCAAGTTGCAGCTTGCGAGTAAGCTCCAACTCATCTTGTAACTGCATCTCGATTTTTACATTAGGATACTGAGCTAAAAACTGACCGCAAGAAACTGGCACAATGCTACTTGCTTGTGTTGTATAACCAATAATTAACTTCTGGTTATCGCGACCAAACAAACTTTGCTTGATGGTTTTCTTGGTTAGGTCGAGTTCTGATAGCGTCGTTTTACAATACTTTAAGAACAGTTCACCTTGCTCAGTTAATTTTACTGAACGCGTTGAACGTTTAACGAGTTCACAACCTATTTCATCTTCAAGGGTTTGGATGCTTCGGGTAAGCGCTGAAGTACTGATCTGGGTTTGTTCTGCGGCTTGTCTAAAATGTCTTAAATTACCTAATGCTACGAACTGCTCGAGTTGTTCAAATCTCATGTGAAATTCCTTTTAATTTCAACTAAAACACATTTACTACGTCTTTTCCCAATAGTAATACACAAAACGAGAAAAAGAAAGTGAAGTTTTTACATTCTGATTACAAAGTTAGTCAGGATACCTGTCACGTATCTCAATAAATTGTTCCAGATTATTTAGAAAAAGGTCAACTAATTTGGGGTCAAATTGTTTTCCTCTTTCTTTATTGAGTAATTCAATTATCTTTTCCAGCGGCCAAGCGGGCTTATAACAACGCTCGCTGCCCAGTGCATCAAAGACATCCGCCAGTGCTGTGATCCTCCCGACAATGTTTATTTGCTCAGCTTTCAAGCCGTTTGGATACCCAGAGCCATCCCACTTTTCGTGATGTTGATGCGCAATTAACGCACCACATTGCAGAATCTCATTTGTTGAATTTTTTAAGATTTCAAACCCTTGCTGTGCGTGAGTTTGCATAATTATCCATTCTTCATCAGTGAGTTTTCCGGGTTTATTCAGGATTTGATCTGGAATACTGATTTTGCCAATATCATGGAGCGGAGAGGCAAGTTTGATAATTTCTGCATGGTAGTGAGAAAGTCCATAAAGCTGGGCTAAAAGCATACTATAATGTGCCACGCGTTTTACGTGGGAGCCTGTTTCTTTCGAGCGTTTTTCGACGGCTTCACCCAAAATATAAGAAAGCTCTTTTTGAGAGTCTTTGACGGTTTCACGCAACTTTAAGTTGTCGTAGGCTAGCGCTATATTGTTTGCAAAAAATTCAAGTAGCTGGAAATCCATGCTATGAAGATCGCTATCCTTACTCACATAAATCATCGTTTCACTGCCTTCTCGGGAAGGGAAGTAGCCGATATATTCATTGCGGGTCTTCATAGATGATTTTTTGTTGTGCGTTTCTATAAATAAATTTTGTACATTCTCTGGCAAAGTTACATTACTTGGCTCTACGCCTGCACCAGAGGCTGCTAGTAACTTAAATTTTGTGGGCTCATTAGCTTGATGATTTACTGCTGCTGCACAGTATATTTCCGAATCTGATAATCCCATTACAGCGGATACATGGGATAATATAGTTGATGCAAAATCCTGAATATTGCTACACTTTAAAAAATTCGAAGATGCATCAATAATGCGTTCGAGTCCCATTTTGTGCTTTTCGATGGTTTGAATATCCCGATGAGCGCGTAAAGCAGAATAGAGCAGCGTTTTTAACTTGACGGCAGTGAGCTCGGTTTTGTTCTTATAGTCATTAATATCGTAATCGCGAATAACCGATTCTTCCGGTGCTTCACCTGGCTGCCCTGTGCGCAGCACAAGGCGAATATCAAAGTTTTCTAAGTCATCACGGATATATCGCACTAAATCAAGCCCTGCATGATTACTTTCCATTACGACATCAATAAGGCCTACAGAAATATTCTGCTCCGTGTCCAAGATGACTTTTGCTTCTTGTGCTGAGTAGGCATGATGAAATCTCAATGCTTTATTCTCAAACTTAAAGCCGGACAACACCAGCTTAGTCACTTGGTGAATGTCTTCTTCATCGTCTACAACCAGAATATCCCAGTAGGTATCGGCCATTTGATTTATTGGGCTTTCTAGCACTTCATCTGAGAACAAAAATCCGCTCACAGATTGCTCCTCTTTTTATGCTGACTCAACGTTAGTATAGTCGGCAGTAACAAGGCCGCTAATCTTGTTGAGGTTTTTTCTCGATATTTTGCAATTCTAGTTCGATTGCATCGCAAGAAATGTGGATTTCATAAAGAGAAAGTAGCAATGATAAGGTTAGGCTACAGAGACTCGCACCAAATAATGTTACGCCAAGTAAGGATATTTCAAGGAACAAGGCAAACATTGAAGACGTACAAAGTAAAAACGCAATTACGCCCCATACTTGCATTCGTCTGATTAATCTAATTCGTTTCCTTAAGTTTTCGATTTGCGCTTTAACCAAGGATCTTATGGTGTCGCCTTCTCGAGCGTTTAATTCACGGATCAATTGTGCGAGTACCAAAAAGCGATTGGTGTAAGCGAGCAGTAATAAAGAAATTGCTGGGAATAATAGGCCCGGTGTTGTTAGAGTCATAGTCGTATTTTAATGGAATAGCTTGATGTTTAAGTGTGATGATAATGAATGATTTTATCAAGAAACAAATGAGCACATTGAGTGCTAATTCAATAGTGAAGATAATGCAATGAGTGAACAATCTTTTCATTGGGTGCAATTGTGCGCTATCAGCGGCTTTGTTGAAGCGCATTTACTCAAAGGTCAACTAGAACAAGCGAATATTCAGGTTCGCTTACAAGGTGAGCATTTGTCAGGTGCTATTGGTGAAATTCCAGCAGAGCAAGCTGCCATCAAGCTTTTTGTTTATGCAATAAAGTTACCCGAGGCTCAGGAAATATTGGTAAACTATAACAAATCACGTCATCGCAGTGCCGCCGAGCTGTCGGATTGGCTATGTAACCACTGTGCAGAATTAAATGGACCAGCGTTTGAATATTGCTGGCAATGTGGAAATAAGCATGAGCAAAGCAAATAACTTTCAAAGAATTAGAGAGTTAAATTATCTTCAAAAGGCAGTCTTAGGTGCTGCTATTATTGAGCGTATGTTGCCAAATTATTCATTATTTAGTGAGGCTACGGGTTTTGGCGACGAGCAAGTTCTCAGAAATGCGCTGAATTTAATCTGGGAGAAAATATTACTGCCAAAGAGCAAAATTAGCTTAGAAAAGCTGGTTGAAAAGGTTGAACCAAATGTACCTGAGCTCAGTGAGTTCGATATGTTTGGTACCTATCCCGCAATCGATGTAGCGACAGCGCTGTTAGGCATGTTGCAAGGCCTAATGACAAAAGATGAACATGAGTTTGTAAGCGTTGCCAAAATTTCTCAGGCAACGGTAGCTAAATACATCGAGTTTATGTTGATGGCGGAAGATATATCTCCAACGAATGAGTTAGTGCGTGAACACCCGCAGATGCAGTATGAAATTGAAATCCTCGCTGAGCTTATCGAACACGTGGAAAATATGGGGCGTATTAGCAGCGACTCGGTGAAGTCGCTAAAGGCCTTGGCACTAGCTGACGGCCAAACAAATATTGGTTTGGAACTTGAGTAGCTGATTTCGTATAATCAGCGGCTGCAGTAAAGAGTTTGGAGAAAGTAACTTGCGTATTTTGGGTATAGAATCCTCATGTGATGAGACGGGTATTGCTATTTATGATGATGAGCAAGGGCTGTTGGCACATCAATTATATTCTCAGGTAAAAGTACACGCCGATTATGGTGGGGTAGTGCCTGAACTTGCTTCTCGTGATCATGTACGCAAAACGATCCCTCTTATTGAAGCTGCTTTCGCGCAAGCGGGTTGCGGTCCTGAAGACCTTGATGGCATTGCTTATACCGCAGGGCCGGGTTTGGTCGGTGCTCTGTTAGTTGGCACCTCAATTGGTCGCTCGTTAGCATTTGGTTGGGGGATCCCAGCCGTTGCCGTACATCATATGGAAGGCCATTTGCTTGCCCCTATGCTTGAAGACGATAAACCAGAGTTCCCATTCGTCGCGCTGCTAGTCTCTGGTGGTCATACCATGATGGTCAAAGTCTCAGGTATCGGTGAGTATGAGGTACTTGGTGAGTCAGTGGATGATGCCGCTGGTGAAGCATTTGATAAAACCGCAAAGCTACTCGGTCTTGATTATCCTGGCGGCCCAATGCTTGCGAAAATGGCGACACAGGGTCAAGCAGGGCGATTTACTTTTCCAAAACCGATGACAGACAGACCAGGTCTGGATTTTAGTTTCAGTGGATTAAAAACCGCAGCGGCAAACACGATTCGTAATGAAGGCGATGATGAGCAAACGAAAGCAGATATCGCTCATGCCTTTCAAACTGCGGTCGTAGAAACACTAGCGATTAAGTGCAAGCGGGCACTGAAAGAAACAGGCATTAAAAGCCTTGTGATTGCAGGTGGCGTCAGCGCCAATACAGAACTTAGGCAAAAGCTTGAGCGCATGATGCTTGGTATGAAAGGGCGAGTTTATTATCCGCGCACTGAATTTTGTACAGACAATGGGGCGATGATAGCTTATGCAGGAATGCAGCGCCTAAAAGCAGGTCAACATGCGCCACTTGATATGAAAACTAAGCCACGTTGGCCGCTGGATAGTCTAGAAAAAGTCTAGACCTTAGTCTTTAGACTTTTTCCCCACCTTGGGCTCTTTACCACTCAAGAGCCTTTTAATATTTGCCCTATGACGAATAATAATCACCACAGTTAAAAAGCTTACCGGCACCGTATAAAGCGGTTTTATCCACCATGTGTAAAGTGGAGCTGCTGCGACTGCGACAATCGCTGCGAGTGAAGAATAGCGTGTTAGCGCTAGCACCACGAGCCACGTACTAATCAATAGCCCACCCAATGACAAGCCGATGGGTAATAGCGCACCAAATGCCGTTGCCACCGCTTTACCACCGTTAAAGTGGAAGAAAATAGGATAAATGTGACCAAGGCATGCGCTTACGGCTATTGCACCTAACCACACAGGTTCTATTTTCAGAAAGTAGGCTCCCCACACCGGGATGGTTCCCTTTAAAATATCGAAGACGAGCACCAGCGCAGCTGGGATCTTTCCTCCCAATCTTAATACATTGGTTGCGCCTGGATTATTAGAACCATTAAAGCGTGGATCTGGTAGATTGAATAACCGACAAACCAGAATCGCTGAGGAAATCGATCCCAATAAATAAGCACATACGCACATTAAACTGATTAACACTGTCTTCCTTATTTTTTATTGCGTTGTTTTGGGCTATGATCGGCGGTCTTAAGTCCTGCACAGATCGCGAATTGCGATTAGAAAATGCGGGTGAATTACAGCGATAAACATGTTTGGAGTTTACATGGATAAAGTCTATATCTCACAGCTACACGTCGAAGCCATAATAGGAGTGTACGACTTTGAAAAAGAAAGTAAACAAAGCCTTTACTTTGATGTTGAGATGTTGACCGATATTAGCGCTGCCGCTCGCCATGACGATATTAGTTTGGCGGTTGATTATGCTAAAGTGAGTGAGCGTATTATTGCGCATACCCAAGCAAAACCAGTTGAGCTATTAGAAACGTTAGTTGAACAGCTTGCCGCAATGATCCTAAATGAATTTAATGTACAACAAGTGCTTATAAAAGTGAGTAAACCTGCTGCCGTGCCACAAGCACAAACGGTTGGTGTAGAAATTGTGCGTAAGAAGTAGAATTATCATGGCACAAATTTTTATCAGTCTCGGCTCAAACATAGAAAAAGAAAAAAATTTGCTGAGTGGCTTGAGGGTATTGATAAAACACTTTCCGGACTTTCAACATTCGAGTGTGTTTGAGAGTGAAGCCGTCGGATTTGCAGGAAATAACTTTTATAATTCGGTCTTTGCTGCACAAACACAGCTGTCTTTAGACGAAGTATATAAACTGCTCAAGTCGATAGAATACGATCATGGTCGTCGCTGTAGTGAAAAGAAGTTTAGTCCACGCACGTTAGATCTCGATATTCTCTTTTATGACCACCTTATTTGTTCATCACCCGCTCAGTTGCCTCGGGATGAAATAACCAAAAATGCCTTCGTGCTTCAGCCATTAGCTGAACTAGCTCCTGATTTTATCCATCCTGTTGAGGGTAAAAGCATTGCTCAGTTATGGCTGGAGTATCACAACCCAACTCAAAAATTATGGAAAGTGGAGTTTCCCAAGCAATGAGCTTTATTGAGATTGTCGTCCTTGCAATTATTCAAGGTCTCACTGAATTTTTACCTATTTCGAGTTCTGCCCACTTACTGCTACCTTCACAGGTACTAGGTTGGCAAGATCAGGGTCTTGCCTTTGATGTTGCTGTTCATGTTGGTACTTTGCTGGCTGTCGTTATTTATTTTCGACAAGACATTGTCAGCCTACTGGCAGGATGGTTCAAATCATTCTCAGGTACGCACTCGAAAGAAAGCCGGCTGACTTGGTGTATTGTGGTTGCCACTATTCCATTCGTGATCTTAGCTCCACTGCTTAAGGATATCGTAGAAGTTTATTTACGTAGTGCTTGGGTGATTGCAACATCGACGATAGTATTTGGTTTACTGCTTTGGTATGCCGACGTGAAAGCGAAACAAATCAAAGACGAATTTGCCTTAAACTGGAAAAGCGCATTGATACTGGGGCTTGCGCAAATTACCGCTGTTATTCCCGGCACATCGCGTTCAGGTATTACCATCACCGCAGGTTTATTACTCGGGCTTGATAAGAAAAGTGCGGCGCGCTTTTCGTTTTTAATGTCTATTCCAGTCATTTCGATGATGGGATTGTATTACAGTTTAGAGCTTGCTACCGGCGATGAAGTGGTTGATTGGAATGCGTTATTAAGTGGTGCAGCACTGTCGTTTATCTCAGCTTATGCCTGTATCTTCTTTTTCCTGAAAATCATAGAGCGCATGGGCATGATGCCATTTGTCATTTACCGCTTGCTACTTGGGGTGGGATTAATCGCTTTCTTGAGCCTAAGTTAATCTGGGCTTTGGATAATTCAGCAAGGTTAACAGAAAAGCCAGCTTGATGAAGCTGGCTATAGGGCCTGTTGGCCTTCGCTGTTTGATTTTTGTTCTTCTGAGTGTGTTTTGGTCGCGACGCTCGACTTGCCGCCTAGTAATCTAGGCAAAAGTTGAGCAACAATGAACAAAGCGCACTCAGGTGAACCCAAAGGGCAGCGCTTGATTGGCATTTCTACTATGTTATCGCCAGACTTACATAGAATGACTATGCTACGCAGGCTCTGCCTTGTATAAATACCAATCAAACTGCTGCAAAAACAAACTTGGAAGATCAACAGGCCCTAGACTGCATTAAGCAATTTGCTTTTCCGCAAGGCATAATTCCATGGTCGCCTTCAACAGTCGATAAAGGTTTATCGACGCGTCAATTTCTTCTTTTCGGTTTGTTAAGCTCTCAATATTTAAGCCAAGAGAAATATCTAGGTGTGAGCAGCTTTTTAAGATTTGATCTAGATTCTCTCTACAAATACGAATTGACTCACTTAGTGTATTGTCTGCATCTAACATGCGCCACTTGGTTGCTTCTGGTACTGAAATCCCCAGCCACTCCATAAACTGCAAGGTTTTTTCTCCACCACATGGAGTAAAGGTAAGAATAATGCGTTTTGGTGTTTGCCCTTGCTGTTTACAGGTGCGAGCATAGCTCGTAATAAGATCTATGGTTGCTTGAGCGTCATACACTGCTTGGGAAACAAAGAATTGGCAGCCTTGCTCTGTTTTATCAATTAACCTTTCGTGTTCATTACGCTTACTGGCGTGGCGCTCTGCGATAGTTACACCACCTAAGAAAAAGTCATCTTGATGATGCTTCAATACCTTATAGGCTTCAGAAAGCGGCAACTTAATATCGCCTTGTGAAGACGGACTGCCCACCAATACTAGATTGTTTAACCCATATTGCTGTTTTGTGCTGCTTAACCAATCGCCAAAAGCTTCACTGTCGCGCTGTGCCACACTTTTATACGTAATTACATCAAGGTGTGATAATTCGCGGATCAACTGACTATATTCACACGGATCAACGGTGTGCTTAAAAGGAAATGGACGTGGTACTTGAGTACGGCTGCTTTCATCTTGAATGTCATAGATGATCACGCCGTCGTATTCAATCTCATGTAAACGGCCCAAAAGCTTAGCGGCAATTGATTTTAGCTGCTCTGGGTCGGTGCCAATCTTAGGTGGTGTGGTACCAATTAAATATACCCCTTGGTTAGGGTCAATGATTTTCTCTTGAAGCGTTAAAGCCATAATCCTCATTCCACAAAAGCATTTCTGTATCTCTTTACTAATATAGCAGCCATTTAGACGTCTAGATAGATTTTTTTAATGAAAGAATTTCAATAATTATGAATTTATCTCAAGTGCTCAAACCAAAATTTCATATTTGTTTACACATTAGGATGGTAAATCACCTTGGAAATTAGCGAATTAGTATGGCTTTGGGGCATAATCAGGAGGTTTACTAACGTAAGTGAACACGACTTACTTAGAATAAAAAATATGATTAGGACCAAATTCATGAAATTCAAATTACTAGCAACCAGCTTTGCCGTAAGCTTAGCGCTTAGTGGCTGCGCAGCGACGAATTCAGACCAAGCCCAACAGTCAGCTGAAAGTACTCAAGCTGCCCAATCCAATAAAGTATTCGCCCAAGATTATGTTTTGGAAGAGCTAGAAAATGGCCTTCGCGTCATGGTAGTTAAAACTAACTATCCTGATGTGGTATCGCTACAGATCCCGGTTTCTGTTGGCTCGCGTAATGAAGTCGAAGCGGGTAAAACCGGCTTCGCTCACTTCTTTGAGCATATGATGTTCAAAGGCTCAGAAAAGTATCCACAAGACGTTTATTCAGACATTCTAAAAAATTCAGGTGTTGATAATCGCGCCTACACCACCAATGACTACACGAACTATCACCTAAATTTCTCGAAGCAGCATTTAGATAAAGTATTAGAAATCGAAGCGGATATCTTTCAGAACCTGACTTACAGTGAAGAACAGTTTCGTACTGAAGCACTAACCGTGAAAGGTGAATACCTTAAAAATAATGCCAGCCCAGTTCGAAAACTGCTTTCTGCGGTAAGAAAAGAAGCATTTGATAAACATACCTATAAACACACAACGATGGGCTTTTTTGAAGACATCGAAGCAATGCCAGATCAAATGGCCTATGGTAAAACCTTCTTTGAACGTTTTTACAAGCCAGAATACGTATCGCTTGTCATTGTGGGTGACGTAGATCCAAAAGAAACCATGGCTATGGTGAAAAAGCACTGGGGTAATTGGAAAAAGGGTGATTATCAAGCTGATATTCCAGTTGAGCCTAAACAAGAGAAAGCACGTTACGTCCATGAAAAATATGATGGCTTACCAGGTCACTGGTTGCTTGTTTCATATAAAGGCACTGCATGGGAGCCTGCGAAAAAAGATCGAGCTGCGCTTGACTTGATCTCGCAGTTATACTTCTCTCAAAACTCTGAGTTATATCAAGAGCTGGTGGTAGACAAACAGCTTGCAAGCCAAATGTTTACCTACAACCCTGAAACCAAAGACCCTGGTCTTCTGCATGTTTTCGTTAAAGTTGAAGATGAAAAAGATCTGGCGACAGTGCGTGATGCAATCAATAACACTTACGCAAAAGCACGCACAGAGCTGGTAGATGAAAATAAACTTGCTGCACTTAAATCAAACCTAAAGTACAGCTTTATTAACGGCCTTGACTCATCACAATCTATTGCTTCGACACTCGCAAGCTACATGCATTTTGAGCGTGACCCTGAAGTGGTGAATGCGCTTTATGCAAGTGCAGATAAAGTCACTGCGAAAGACATTCGTGATATTGCCAATAAATACTTTGTGGACAGCAGCCGCACAACGGTGACTATGTCTGCACTTGAGTCTGTGCCTGGTTTTGATAAGGAAGTTAACTTAGACAAGTTAGTAGCAAAAATGGACAAGCCAGTAACGCGTCATTTCAACGTATTAGACAAGACCAATAATTCACCGCTGGTGGATGTGAACTTTCTTTTTTACACAGGTGCTGCCGCAGATCCTGCAGGTAAAAAAGGTCTTGCTGCGCTTACTGCGGCTATGATTGCCAAAGGCGGAAGTGAGTCGCAATCATACAAAGAAATTCAAAAGGCGCTGTATCCTATTGCTGGTAGCTTCGGTTATCAAATCGATAAAGAAATGATTTCTTTACGTGGTCGTATTCATAAAGATAATGCAGATCAATGGTATGGCATTGTGAGTCAGCAGCTTTTGAGCCCAGGGTTCAGAGAAGATGATTTTAAACGTCTGAAAAAAGAGCTAATCGACGGCATTAAGGCTGGTTTGAAAGCGTCAAATGATGAAGAACTAGGTAAAGAAGTGCTTTATCACGAGCTGTACAAAGGCCACCCATACGAAAGCTATAACTTTGGTGATTTATCAGACTTAGAAGCAATCACACTGGATGACGTTAAGGTTTTTTACGCTCAGCAATTTACTCAAGCTAAACTTAACGTGGGTATCACAGGTGCACTCGATAAACAGCTAAAAGAAGCGATGTTTAACGATCTTGCGGCTTTACCTAAAGGCGAAGAAGCGCGTTTACAAGTGCCAGATGCCCCTAAACTATCTGGTCATCACGCAACCATCGTAGAAAAGAATGCAAAATCAACAGCGGTCTCTTTTGGTTTCCCAATCGACACGGTTCGTAGCAGCAAAGACTGGGCTGCGCTTTGGTTAGTGCGTTCATACTTTGGTGAGCATCGCAGTTCAAACAGCCACTTGTACCAGCGTATCCGTCAGGTACGTGGTATGAACTATGGTGATTATGCATACATCGAATACTTCCCTCGTGGTATGTTCCAAACTAAGCCGGATGCAAACTTAGGTCGTAGTGAGCAAATTTTCCAAGTGTGGTTACGCCCACTTCGTTCTAATAACGACGCCCATTTTGCAACGCGTACTGCATTGTTTGAACTCGATAAGCTGATCAAAGAAGGGATGAGCAAAGCAGACTTTGAAGCAACACGTAACTTCTTAATCAACTTTGTGCCGCAAATGGTGGCGAGCCAAGATAGACAGCTAGGTTATGCACTTGATAGCCAGTTCTACAACACCGATGAGTTTGTTGCCTATGTGACAAAGCAGCTAGCGTCGCTGTCTGTTGAAGATATCAATCGAGTTATCAAAGAGAACTTGCAGACCGAAGATATTCACTATGTGTTTATCACTGGTGATGCAAAAGATATGGCGAAGCGCCTAAGTGCTGAGCAGCCATCTCCTATGACTTATAACACGAAAAAGCCTGATGTATTGCTGGCAGAAGATGCTGAAATTGCTACATACCCGCTAAATATTCCAAGTAAGAATATTAAAACGTTGGATGTAGAAAAAGTGTTTGAATAACTATTATTCAGCTTAATAAAAAATGGCGGCTAAAAATTTAGCCGCCATTTTTTTGTATCAAAACCACGCGTAATTTTAGGTTATGGTGTTGAACCACTCCACTGCGGCAGCTATCCAAATTAACGAGCTAATTAATAATGTCAGCGTAACGGCCGCTGATGCCATATCTTTTGCACGACCAGATAGTAAGTGATGCTCGGTACTCACTCTATCTGTCAGCGCTTCGATTGCCGAGTTGATAAGTTCTATGACCAATATCAACAGTACACTACCGACCAATAAGGCCCACTGAGCAATACTTTGCGCCAATATGATTGATAAAGGAAGACTTGCCACCAGTAACCACGTTTCTTGTCTAAATGCCGACTCTTCTTTATAGGCCGCTTTCATTCCTTTCGCCGAGCAATGCGTTGCTTTGATTATCCGCGCAAGCCCTGTGCCATTTGGTTTGTTGGTATCCGTTGTCTTGATCTTTATCGACATATTAGCGATCCCGCGTTGGTAGTATTCAATGGGGCGTTATTATACGAAGATCTACTCAGTTCGACAGTGCTAAATTGTAAGAATCTTTGGTCCAGCTGAGGGTATTTAAAACCAGGCTAAAATATGTTGGTTGGTTATTAGATATAACCAAGTGTTTGAAGCCTGATTTTTTATAATACATGACACTCAATGACTCTAAGCGTTACACTATGAGAAGTATCAGTATTATCGGAAGTTCGTCACATGAGACATGAGATTTGGAATAAGTTACGCGAAGAAGCCAATGAGTTGGTTGCTCGCGAACCATTGCTTGCTAGTCACGTTTACTCGAGTATTTTAAATCACGAGTGTCTTGGTTCTGCATTAAGCTTTATCGTTGCAAATAAGTTGGCGGATGCCGTGGTGTCAGCATTTACAATCCGCGAGTTGTTCGATCAGGCCTTTGTGCACTGCGATACTATGCTGACTCATGTTGCACATGATATAAAAGCTGTTAAAGATCGTGACCCAGCTGCCGATAGTTATCTTAACGTAATTTTGAATCTGAAAGGTTTTCATGCAATCCAAGCACATCGATTGGCATACTGCTTATGGCGTCAAGACAGAAAAGAGCTGGCTCGCTTTATACAGAGCAGAACCTCTGAAGTATTCGGTGTTGACATCCATCCTGCTTGTAAAGTCGGTCATGGTATTATGTTTGACCATGCGACTGGTATAGTCATTGGTGAAACCGCGGTTATTGAAGATAATGTTTCTATTCTGCAATCAGTCACACTTGGTGGTACGGGTAACGAGCAGGGTGACCGTCACCCGAAAATCCGCGCCGGTGTATTGATTGGTGCTGGTGCCAAAGTACTTGGCAACATTGAAGTAGGAGAGGGTGCTCGAATTGGAGCAGGTTCCGTTGTACTTAGCCCTGTAGCACCGCACACTACGGTAGTGGGGATCCCTGCTAAGGTGGTTGGTAAGCCATCATGCCCATGTCCTGCAGAGAGTATGAACCAAAACTTCCTAGAAGACGATGATAGGCTCGAAAATGAGTCTATCACTTCTGCGATGTTGTAGGTTATTAGATTAAAAATGGGGAAATCACTTCCCCATTTTTATATCCGCTTACTGGGTTGCTTTTACCATAGACACCACCTCCCCATCAGCCAGTTGCGTAATTATCGGCTTTTCTGGGTCGACATCCGCCACTGACTTAATCACTTTATCTTCCTGCTTGGCAATACTATAGCCCCGAGCTAATACCGCCAGTGGGCTGACACTGTCTAGTTTTGCGCTTGATACCGCGAGTTGATGTCTTTGTGTATTAAGCTTTTGCTCCATTGCATACTGCAACTTATCACTGAGTTGTGCGACCAATTGCTTGAACTGAGCGATCCTTTGCTCTGGATGTAATCGATCAAATCTATGTTGCAGCAAATGAAATTGCGATTGCTTTTGACGTAAGTGATAGGCTTGGGCACGAATTAATCGCTGCTCTAACTCATCAACTCGTTGTGCTTGCTGCATAAGTTGATTTTTAGGGTGTTGTAGCTGCAGTCGGGCTTCAAAATTTGCCAAACGATGTGATGCACCTTCAAGGCGACGCTTAAAAGCCTGATGGAGATATTGTAGCAACTGTGAAGTACGCAATTTTAGCGCTTCTGAGTCTGGGCTCACTAACTCTGCGGCCGCTGATGGGGTTGGCGCTCTGACATCTGCAACATAGTCAGAAATGGTAGTATCTATTTCGTGGCCTACTGCGCTTATCACCGGAATTGAGCTGGCAAAAATGGCCCTTGCGACGGGCTCCTCGTTAAAGCTCCATAAGTCTTCTAATGAGCCGCCACCTCTGCCAACGATCAATACGTCTACCTCGCGTCTAGCATTCGCCTGAGCGATTTGTTTGCAAATCTGCTGCTTGGCTTCATCGCCTTGCACTAGAGCTGGGTAAATTACAACTTGTAACTGTGGGGCACGACGTTTGAGTACAGTCAAAATATCCTTGATGGCAGCGCCAGTCGCTGAGGTGACGACCCCCACGCGATTAATGACACTTGGCAAAGACTTTTTGTGACTAGCCGAAAATAGGCCTTCTGCGGCTAGTTGCATTTTAAGGGCGTCAAACTGTTGCTTGAGCAAGCCTTCACCAGCTGGGGCCATTTGCTCGACTATCAATTGATAGTCGCCTCGCGGTTCATACACTGACACTCTAGCTTGTACCATTACCTGCTGACCGTTGGCTGGGCGGTGGTTACAGTATCGATTATTACCTCGCCACATGGCCGCTTTTATCTGTGCTTTGTCATCTTTTAGAGAAAAATACCAATGCCCTGAGGCCGGAGCAACAAAGTTTGAAATTTCTCCGGTGAGTTGTACAGAGGCAAAACCTTGCTCTAAGAGCGAGCGTATTTCTCTGTTAAGTCTTGATACAGAATAGGTTTTATTATTATTGGGGTATCCCATGTTGGCCTCCATAAAAAATTCACAGTCACTTTATCACATTTTTTGCTAAATTTTATTTACTCCCATAAGGAACGCTGATAAAATTCGCACGCAATTCCTTATACTCAGTTCACTTGAGAGAAGCCGCGAACATGCTAAGAATTGCAAAAGAAGCCCTTACCTTTGACGACGTACTTTTAGTACCAGCTCATTCAACTGTTCTTCCTCACACAGCAAACCTGAAAACGCGTTTGACTCGTGGGATTGAATTAAACTTACCGCTTGTTTCCGCTTCAATGGATACAGTGACAGAAGCGCGCTTAGCGATCGCTCTGGCACAAGAAGGTGGTATTGGTTTTATCCACAAAAACATGACTATCGAAGAGCAAGCTCGCAACGTGCGTAAAGTTAAGACGTATGAAGCGGGTATTATCTCTTTCCCTGTGACAGTTACTTCTGATCTTACGATTGCAGAAGCAATGGAACTTGCACAGGACAAAGGGTTCTCAGGTTTCCCGGTTGTTGGTGCAAACAACCAACTGGAAGGGATCGTGACTAGCCGTGATATGCGTTTCGAAACTAAGCTAGAAAAAGCAGTTTCAACGGTAATGACTAAGAAAGATGACTTAGTGACAGTAAAAGAAGGCGCATCTCGTGAAGAGATCCTTGGCCTCATGCACGAACACCGTATCGAAAAAATCTTAGTGGTTGATGACGCATTTGCACTAAAAGGCATGATCACCGTTAAGGATTACCAAAAAGCGCAAGATAAACCAAATGCATGTAAAGATGAGCAAGGCCGTCTTCGTGTTGGTGCTGCTGTTGGTGTTGGTGCTGGCACTGATGAGCGTATTGCTGCTTTGGTTGAAGCGGGTGTTGATGTACTACTAATCGATACTTCTCACGGCCATTCTCAAGGTGTTATTGACCGTGTTAAAGCGACGCGCGAAACTTATCCAGAACTACAAATCGTTGCAGGTAACGTAGCAACAGCTGAAGGCGCAATTGCATTGGCTGATGCTGGTGCAGACGCCGTTAAAGTGGGTATTGGCCCAGGTTCTATCTGTACTACTCGTATCGTTACAGGTTGTGGTGTACCACAAATTACTGCGATTTCAGATGCAGTAGAAGGCCTAAAAGGTCGTGATATTCCAGTGATTGCCGACGGCGGTATCCGTTTCTCTGGTGATATCGTAAAAGCGCTAGTTGCTGGTGCTGCATGTGTAATGGTGGGTTCAATGCTGGCGGGTACTGAAGAGTCTCCTGGTGAAGTTGAACTATACCAAGGCCGTTACTACAAGTCTTACCGTGGTATGGGTTCTCTTGGTGCGATGAACCAAAAAGAAGGTTCATCTGACCGTTACTTCCAGAAGAGTGATGCTGCTGACAAACTAGTACCTGAAGGTATTGAAGGTCGCGTAGCATACAAAGGACCGATCGCAACGATTATCCATCAGCAGATCGGTGGTATTCGCAGTGCAATGGGTTTAACTGGATGTGCAACCATCGAAGAATTAAATACTAAGCCGCAGTTTGTACGTGTGACTTCTGCGGGTATGGGTGAGTCTCACGTACATGACGTGCAGATCACCAAAGAGGCGCCTAACTACCGTATGGGTTAAGCCTCAAGGCGTGTTTCTGGGCTAGCAAGTTGCTAGCCCTTATTACTTTTGATAGAGGCGCAATGCGGCTTTATCCTGTTTAGTTCCTAACTAACGAGATTATCAATGAGCAAAGATATCCACGATTCCCGAATTTTGATCTTAGACTTTGGTTCGCAATACACTCAGCTAATTGCACGTCGTGTACGTGAAATTGGTGTTTACTGTGAACTTTGGGCTTGGGATGTGACAGAAGAGCAAATCCGTGAGTTCAACCCTCAAGGTATCATTCTATCAGGTGGCCCAGAGTCAACGACGCTTGAAGGTAGCCCAAAAGCACCAGATTATGTATTCGAAGCAGGCGTGCCTGTACTGGGTATCTGTTATGGTATGCAGACGATGGCAATGCAGCTTGGTGGTCAGGTACATAGCTCAGATAAAAAAGAATTCGGCTACGCAAAAGTAGAGAAAGTAGGCGACTGTAAGCTATTTGAAGCGATTGAAGATCACATCGAAGATGGTGCTGGTTACCTAGACGTGTGGATGAGCCATGGCGATAAAGTTGCTAAAATTCCAGATACATTCAAAACTTCAGCGAGAACGGATACTTGTCCTCATGCGGCAATGTCTTGGGAAGAAAAGCGCTTCTACGGTGTACAGTTTCACCCAGAAGTAACGCATACTCAGCAAGGTTTGCGTTTACTAGAGCGTTTTGCAATTGATATCTGTGGTTGTGAAAAACTATGGACGCCTGAGCAAATCATTGAAGATGCAATTGAGCGTATCAAAGAGAAAGTAGGGGATGATGAAGTTATCCTTGGCCTATCTGGTGGTGTTGATTCGTCAGTGGTTGCAATGCTTATTCACCGTGCAATTGGCGACAAACTAACCTGTGTATTTGTTGATAATGGCCTACTGCGCTTGAACGAAGGCCAGCAAGTAATGGATATGTTCGGTGATAAGTTTGGTCTGAACATTATCAAGGTAGAAGCTGAAGATCGTTTCCTTAATGCGCTTAACGGCTTAAACGACCCAGAAGACAAACGTAAAGCAATCGGTCACACCTTTATTGATGTATTTGATGAGCAAGCAAGCCAACGTGTGAATGCAAAATGGTTAGCACAAGGTACAATTTACCCTGATGTTATCGAATCGGCAGCATCAAAAACCGGTAAAGCGCACGTGATCAAATCTCACCACAACGTGGGTGGATTACCTGAAGATATGGAGCTTGGTCTGGTTGAGCCACTACGTGAACTATTTAAAGACGAAGTTCGCAAGATTGGTCTAGAGCTTGGCCTACCATATGACATGCTTTATCGTCACCCGTTCCCAGGTCCAGGTCTTGGTGTTCGTGTGCTTGGTGAAATCAAGAAAGAATACTGTGACTTACTGCGCCGTGCTGACGCTATCTTCATTGAAGAGCTACATAAAGCGGATCTATACCACAAAGTGTCTCAGGCATTCGCCGTGTTCCTACCAGTACGCTCTGTTGGCGTGATGGGCGATGCACGTAAATACGATTGGGTGATCTCACTACGTTGTGTTGAAACTATCGACTTTATGACAGCACGTTGGTCGCATTTACCATACGAGCTACTAGGCCACGTTTCAAACCGTATCATCAATGAAATTGATGGTATTTCTCGCGTGGTTTACGATGTATCAGGTAAGCCGCCAGCGACAATCGAGTGGGAATAGGCTTGGTTGTAAAAACCTAACCTAGCTTTCGTTAGATTAATAAAAGGCCAGCCAGTATTTCTGACTGGCCTTTTTTATGAATTTTTACTTTCCTAAAAAACCTTGCGGAGGTATGTGGTTTCTTCGCAGTGATGTTTATAGTGATGCTGGCCTGCTATTTTTTGGAGGCCGTGGCTACACAGCACCTCACTTCACATATATCAAACCGATTATGGTGAAGCTGTAACTTGTTTTTGGACATATCCGAGTTAAAGCATTAACTCTAGCTCGTCAGTTTCGTATAAAAATTTCTATGGATTAACTCCGTTATGAGTGGTGAGTAATAGCTTGCTAAAATGTGAAACGAAGTGGAACCGAGCAAGCTGTTACGAATCCAACTTAATGGCCTTGTTAAATGGCCGATTCCAACCGAACTATTTCCGAATAAAATCAACTAAATCTTTCAGTTTATTTTCTAGGTCAAGAATCGAACAGTGTTTTTTATCGAGCTTATCGACTACCGCTTTAGCAATAGGTACTTTTTTGCTTGCATAACTTAAAGCAATATTACTCAATGAAAGGGCATCTAGCGGAGTATTATCATCAAATTGATAACAATCGGAAATAGCTTTATCGAATGAATCAAATTTTTTGAATATAAAGTCTGAAGCTTGAGTTGATTTTAACGACAGTTTCTTATGGTTATTTCGCTTGCCAATTGATTCACGCTTGAAACCTTGGCTAGTTAAAATGTCAAAGAGTAAATCTTTGCAAATATAATTCTCAATCTCACGACCTTCCGTAATCCACACTTTGACATAATCATCTAATGTTGAATCTAAACCAGCATTATTAGCATTGGCTGTTCGAAGTCTATTCAACATAGAGCTTAGATATGCTTTAAAACCCTCATCATCTCGGTCTATTTGCGAAGAACAATCAGAATCGGCAATCAAGCATGCCTTCCTACTGGTGCTAAAAATATTAATTAGATTTTCACCAATATCATCTAGTACTGTGAAAGAGGCTAAGTTTGTACCACCAAAGTACAAGAAGGAGTAGTCTTTTCCTTCTTTCAGTTCTCCGTCAGAATATATATCAATCCATTTTTTCAAGTAAATCCTATCACTAGGCCCTTCAACCCATAAAATAGTATTAGATTGAAGTATTTGAGAAGCTTTTACGCCCAATGAATCTAATGTTTCATAATACTTGATTATATTGTCATTTGGGGTAATTGAGCTTGCGCCATTGGGCGATTTTAAAGTTCTGTATACAGCCCAGTTTTCATTTAGGCAGTCAATAAGGGATGGAGAATGAGTAGTAATAAAGAATCTATGATTATTTAGCTCTTTCTCAAAAATACTTATAAGTTTAACTACTGCTTCTGGGTGTAAATTGGCTTCGGGTTCTTCGAGAAAAACGTTTAAATTGACTTCCTTGTTAATCCAAAGGTGTGATAGCAACATTACTATTTGAGAGACCCCAGTACCTAACTGATCTAAAGAAAAGGATAGCCCTGATGCAAATTCAAGATTTAAATCCTTATCTACAACTTCAATATTAGTTACTTCCTCAGCTAAAATATCAGTTAGCCACTGCTTAATTTGTTTTTTATATCCAGCCCAGTTTGATGGAGTTGCTCTGTCGAGTCTTAACTTATCAAGTTCTTCAATAATTTTTGCGCCATCAAAATAGTATCTTTGCTCATTATTCGAATTGCGCGAGTAATGTCGAATAGGGTCAACAAACACCAATGAATTTAAGAAGCTTCTCCAATAAAATTCATTATCACTAAACCCTGCTACATCGTCTGTCGGGTCTATCCATGTATTTGCTTCCAAATCAGAACAGATTAAATTACTATCATTGAAGATCGGCTTACGATTAACCTTCATGTTTAAAACAGATATATTAGAACTAACATCATGGTAGCAATCTAGCGTAACTTTATTCTCATTTGCCGTATAAGAAACTTTATCATCTTCCGTGAAGATATTATCGTTTGAAAGTGAAATTTCACAGTTAATTTTCTCCTTTCCCCAACCCCATGTTTGGCTTTCATCAAGTTCAGTGGCAACTGAAATCGCAGTTCCAGTAGTCAGATTTTCACTAGCTATACTTTTTAAGTAATTAAAATATTTGGCCAAATTAGATTTTCCTGAGTTATTTGGTCCAATAATTAGGTTTATCGACTTTAATCCGCTTATATAAACGCCATTTAAATCATATGAGCGCCAACCACAAAGTTTTATAGAGTCAATCTTCATTTAGATTTGTCCTGCTTATGCCAAGAGTCAACTAAAGCTTTTAAAGAATAGGTTTCAGGCTTCCCTAGTTTCCAAGATTTATGATATCTAACGTCATTACTTCTAGGCATTGGGTTAGGCACCCTAAATTGAACTTTTCTTGGTAAATTAATTGAGTCTCCAGAAACAAATGCCTCACCGTCTCTAAGACTAGGTAAGAAGTCAACTTGACCAGCTAATGTATCTGGCAACAACCTTTTAATCTTGTTTTGGTCTAGATCATTGGTAAGTCGAAGGGTTATATATGTTCCGCATTGAGATAAGACAGTTGTTGAAACATTTGATGGGCGTTGAGTAACAACGGTCAAACCAACACCATACTTCCTCCCTTCTTTTGCAATTCTCTCAACTCGTTCTTTTGCTATATTGAACTTTGAATCGCTATCTTCTGGAATATAGGTGTGAGCCTCTTCTAGTATTAAGTTAAGAGGGATGTTTTCAGGGTCTAAATCCCAATATTTAAAGTCGAAACATAATCTTGAAATAACGCCAACACAAACAGCTCTTACTTCTGCGGGCAAGCCACTTAAATCTAATATGTTTAAATATGCTTCAGATTCAGATAAGCCTAAAATAAATTCAAAATATTCGACTATTGATGTTTCATCATCAATTTTTCGATGAAGAAATGAGTAACGAGTATCATGACGTACAGCTTGGAGTTTAAGAATAATACTCTCATATGGTTTCTTATTAGTAGCATTATTTTGAGAATCCTTTTCAGCTATTATTTCATCTAAAAGAGTATCAATACTGAAAAAAATTGGTGTGTCTGCAGAAACAACTACACCATCGATATTTTGCTTTTTAGCTTCTATTTCTTTTTGTTTCGTTATAAGCCTTTTTATTATAGCTTTCTGATTAGAACCAGGATCAAGATTATAAACACCGAAGAACTCTTCTAAATCTAAAAACCAGTATGGAAGTGTAAAATCATTCCAAGGAATTGCATTTGTTCTATTTTTAAAGTCTTCGTTTGGTGCTTTATCGTTATAGCCAAATGCTGAAGGGTATTCATTATGAATATCAAAAAACAATATTCTAGGACACTCATAGCTTGATAATATTGATTGAACTATCGATGCGACGGTGCAACTTTTACCACTACCTGTAGTACCTAATATGGCGGTATGCCGCCCCATTAGCTTATCTAAGTTTAAATACGTTTGATCGTCATCGTTTGGATCAGTAACACAAAAGTGCTCTTTGTCTTCATTTAGGTCTATGCCTATTAATTGGTTTACTTGGTCACTGCTAAGAAAATATGTATCACAATTTATTGTGGGAAGACGTTTGGTGCCTCGATTAAACTTACCATTGATAGCACAACCCAATATTGAGAGCGTTACTACTTTCCTCTCTTCCCTAACAATTTCAAGCCCATCATTTGATCTTTTTGTTCTCTCAACTTCAGTGATCTGAACTTTGCTTATGGTACAAATTGTATTACCGTGCGCTCCGCCACAGTTAACATAAGCACCAACCTCAGCGCAGTGCTTTATACTTTGAAACTCGCGCTCTAGAACATCTGCATGAAGTATAATTGCGGCACCGTCAACTTCTTTAATTTTACCAAATTTTAAAGCTTGTTCTCTTAATGATGTTGTCAATTTATAACTTCCTTCATTGTCTTTATAATATCTTCAGAAAATATAGACACCATAGCAGCACCATACTGTTCTAGAGGTCTCATTCTTCCTTCCACTCATAAATTGCAGAACATGTCTGAATAATCATAAGTGCTCAACTAGGCTCATAATCTGCTATTAGTATATGTATGTCAAAGTTAACTGATATTCAATGTTTGAACTTTGGTTCAAAACTCATTTTGGGGCAGAAGCGGGTTTTAGCAACAAGAGTCAGTACCGCTTACACTGACCCGATATTGAGGTAGAGTTACTTGCTCGAGGATTTACTCGGCTTTAGGCCTGGAGTGTTTCCTGGAGTTTTTTTGTTGTCACGTCGACGTTGATCTGGCTTGCCAGTTGATTTGGCTTTTGGTTTTGGCCCTGGTTTCAAACCCATGATTTGATCCTTTTATTTAACGAGGTTATTCCTCGTTGTGTGATCTTTGAGCAGTATTGATGGTTTTCAAGGTGTGTATGAAAAATAATCAAAAAATATCCTCTAAGTTCTCTGCTGGTAACTCTCTGTTTGACGAACCACTTAAAGTGTGTGGTGATCAGTTGGAGGCACAAGATGGATAGGGTTACCTCGGGTCCGCGACGGCTGAGTGTTGAAGAGATATAAGAGCTTCGTCGTGATATACAAGAATTCTCCGTCTAGGCCAAAACTGAACTAAAACGTCGACGAACAGCAAAAAATCAAAAAAATTCTGTGCATGGTATAGATGATGGTAGTGATAACGAGCGCTTTTCTAACTAGCTGTTATATAGATTTATTTCCTGCTCATTGATATTCGAGCGGGAATAATGACTCTAAAATGAGTTAGCATCCGCTTAAGAAAATGGCCAATATGATAAATATTCGCCATTTTGCTTGTTTTAGAAGCAGTTGAATCAAAAAAGTGATTTTTTCACTTTACCTTTCGAAAAAGCGCTTTATAATGCGTCGACATTGCAGGGGCGTAGTTCCAATTGGTAGAACAGCGGTCTCCAAAACCGATGGTTGCGGGTTCGAGTCCTGCCGCCCCTGCCACTTCTTATTTTGCACTTCGCATTTTTTCAAAGTAAACTTCCTTAAAAAATTAAACTGCTTAGCCATGAATCCGATTTACGCAGATATTCTTGATATTGTACCGCTAAAGCTAAATTCTACATTTGCACATCTTGATCCCAACGCAGTTGTTGCTACTGATGTGAATGAGCTTCAGCAAATAGCTTTACCGACTGTTTTGTTGCAGGACTTTGAATTGGCAATGGGTAGAAAAATTGAGGTTGTCATGGGTAACACGATTGCACTTCAGGATAACCAATTGAGTTTGCCAAGTGCACAACTAAGTACGGCTCAAAAGCGTGAGTTGTGGCAATTAATCTGGAGTCAACAAGATGCAAGTTAAGCAAGGTGGCTTACTACAATTTCCACTTAATGAAATAATGCAAGTAGAACAAGCCTGTAATGCTTTTCCTTGGAGTGAGAAAACCATGCAGTCTTGCCTTCATGGTCGTTACTTTAATACAGCTATTGTTGATGGTAATACGCTAGTGGGTTTCTACGTTGCAGAGCGTGCGGGCCCAGACTTAACCTTGATGGATATTTGTATTCGTCCTAATTACCAAGGTAAGGGCTACGCGAAGCCATTAATGGAAGATTTGTTAGCGCAAGCAGAGACCTTGCAGGCAGAAAATATCTTCCTTGAAGTAAGAGCGTCAAACGCTTCAGCAATCGCGTTATATCATCGCTATGATTTTGTCGAAATGGGCTTGAGAAAAAACTACTACCCGAGCACTCATGGTCGTGAAGACGCAATGCTCATGGCCTTACCATTAGCCTAAGTGACTATTATCCGTGGGCTGGTCTATCGATAGGGTGTAGCGCATAGCCTCAGTGAGCTTAAGCAAATAGTAATGGCGATTACTGTTTTGTGTTTTTTGCAAACTGGTTTCTAGTTCCCCTGCGGCTTCATGAATATTCATAAAGCCAAAGCAACCCGCGCTGCCTTTGATACTATGTGCTAGTGCCCTTAAAGATTCCCATTCCTGTGTATCATAAAGCTTTTGCAGCTCAACTAGCTGTGACGGTAGCTTTTCAACGTAATTTCGGCTTATTTGTAAGAACTTTTCGGTTTGTAACAAGGCATCCCATGAAGAGGACTTGCCATTTTGAAGTTCAAGGTACTCTAGTAGTAATTTACCTAGCAATTCTTTATCTATCGGCTTGCCAAGAGTGGCATCACATCCTGCTTTAATATGGTTGTCTATGTCGTGTTTCATTACGTTGGCAGTAAGTGCGATGATTGGTCCATCATAGGCGGCATGTCTGAGCATTTGCGTTGCTTCTTCACCACCCATGACTGGCATTTGCATATCCATTAAGATCAGTTGATAGTCTTCAACCAGCGCCATTTCAACCGCTTCAGCACCGTTATTAGCAATATCAGGAACTATGCCCCAGTTAGACAGTAGCAGCGTAATAAGCTCTTGGTTATCGGGATTGTCTTCCGCAACAAGCACTTTGGCATCAAGCTCTTTTACTGCTGCAATATGGGTTTTACTGTTATCCGGTTGTCTTGGTCGCTCAAGTGCGTTTAGCCAAGAGTAAGAGCGCTCTTTGAAATTACCCGAGACTTCAACAGAAAATAGACTACCTGCGCCTTGTTGGCTTTGAACATTTACGTCACCGCCAAGCAGTTGTGCTAGATTCTTTGATATACAAAGACCTAGCCCTGTGCCACCGAAGCGCCGAGTTGTTGTTGTATCAGCTTGCTCAAAAGGCTTAAATGCGCGCTCTAGCTCATTTTGCGACATGCCAATTCCGGTGTCTTTGATACTAAAAATAAACTTTTCAGATTCTGGTCTAAACTCCACCTTTAAATGAACGCCACCGTACTCAGTAAATTTCACCGCGTTTGTTGCGATGTTAAGCAAGATTTGTTTTAAGCGAGTAATGTCGGTGTAAAGCTTGTCAGGCAACGGTAGAATAAATTCTGTGGAAAAGTTCAGTAGTTTTTCATTCGTCATCGGCTCAATGATGGATTCAATATCATTGATGAGTGGCATTACCAAGACCTCTGATTCCTCCACATCTAGTTTCTCAGCCTCAATTTTAGAGAGGTCTAAGATATTATTGATAAGTTCTAAAAGGTGTTTAGAGTTTCTTAAAATTGTGTCTAGGTGCTGTTTTGAGGCAGGAGAATTAGGATTCTGTATAAGCTGCTCGGTAAACCCCATAATAGCGGTAAGCGGGGTACGTATCTCATGACTCATGTTAGCTAAAAAGCGACTTTTAAGCTGGTTTGCCTGCTCGGCTTCTACAATAGCAACTTCTAGCTTGCTATTAGTTTCTTCTAATTCTTTGGTTCTGTCTTCAACTTTCTCTTCCAAGTGCTCTTTGTAATCCTCAAGCTCTCGCTGAAAGGTCCGAATTTGGCCGATCATATGGTTGAAATCTCTGAAAAGAATGCCAACTTCGTCACTATTATGCTCTGGTAGCGCCACCATTAGGTCACCATCTCCGACCCGGTGGCTCGCTTCTCCCAGTAATTCTATGGGGTTGAGCAACAGGTTGCGGACCACGATAAAAATCAAAATGGGCAATGTAACGACAGATAGAATAACGATCAATGCTGTGATCAGACTAATAGTTTTACCAGAGCGGTAAAGTAGCGACTTAGGGATCGTTGAAATATAAAAGTAGCCACCGCTTAGTTGCGCGCTGTAGGTCATCCTTTCTACATTATCAATGCTATGAATAACGGTAGAGTCTAATTGCCCAAGATCAGCAATATAGCCTATTTTTTCTATTTCACTGGCGCTTAAATAGTGGCCAATGAGATTTGTATCTGAGCTGAATAATACCTCACCATCAATGCTCACCAAGAGGTTTAGCGTATTATCATACGGAGCTTCAAGTATGCTAGTACTTAAGAGAGAGGGAGAAACTTGTACGACGATATAGCCTTGTTGTCTAGGCTGCTTAAGTTCGTAATCTACACTGTAGATCTGCTGGACAAAATACAGTTGCGTACCTGCACTTGAGGCAACCATAAATTGATGTTGGCGTAAGTTACTTTGCATGATTTGTTTGGCAAAGGGATAAAGGTTCGGTGCTCCCCCTAAGTTACTAGAGTAAAATGCGGAGCTTCTGCCATTGGGAGATAAAAGATTGATACTAATGATATCAGGGTAGGCTTCACTATAACTGGCAAATACATCCATCAGTGCACCTAAACGCTTGGTTTTTTCCATCCTTTCAAGGTTGGCCGAATTAAGAAAATCACTGAGCACGGGAGAAGTTGAAAGCAGTTTTGTCGTGGACTGGTAGATCTCAATATAATTGAACATCTTCTGCTGTTGTTGTTCAACGAAACGACTAACAATGAGCTTGGCTTGTTTTTGCGTTGAGCTAGTTACATTCGTGAGCGTAAATCCGCCAAGAAACAGCAAGGGTAATATCACAAGCGGGGTGATATACCAAAGGAGTCGAATACTTAACTTGCTTGTTTTCATGGATAACTAGCTGCCTTGCTACACGAAATCTTAATGACAAAAAAATTAACATGAGTATTAAATCATAAGCAGGGGGAGGTGAATACTCAAGTTTGCTCAATCGCGGCGAAAATAAGATAAAAGGTGGGGATAACGTAAAAAAGCCTCCAAAAGGAGGCTTTTTTTGAATCAAATTCTAAAGAAGATTAGAAGTTATACTTCATACCTACTGAGAATCTACGACCATTAACATCATAGAACTCGCCTGAGTCGAATGTTGCTGGTGTACGAGGAGGTTCTTTATCAAATAGGTTACTTACACCTAGACGAAGTTGTAAATCCTCTAACACGTATGACTTATACATGAAATCCACAGTTGTATATGATGAAACTTCGTTGAAGTTATTAGCTTCAATAGTCCAATCTTTGTCATCAACCGTACTATGGCGGTAATTAACCGTTAACGCGTAAACTGATTCATCTTGCGAGTACACCGCTGTAAAACGGCCTTTCCAGCGTGGTGAATCATCAGTTAGTCCAGTAAAGCTACGTAAGTCGTCAGCACGGCCTGTTGAGTTTTGAGTGTCTTTTTGAATGTAAGTCGCGGCTAATTTTAAAGCAACCTCACCACTCATGGCATCAAATCGATATGCCGACTCTAGATCGTAACCTTTCTTTACTATTTGTGCAGAGTTAATTGGGCGTTGATAGAAGTGTTCAATATCGCCATTTTCACCGCGAACTAAGTTTTTACAAAATAAGTTGTCAATTGATTCACTTTCATAACAGTATTTGATTATGTCTGCACGACCAAAGTATTGAATTGCGCCGTCAATTTCGAATGACCAATAATCAACAGTAAAATCTAGACCTTCGATAAATTCAGGTGTATAGATAAGACCTACAGTTAAGTCATTAGACACTTCGTTCTTAAGTTCGGTGTTACCAACGATTGAACCTTCAAGACTGCCGCCCGCAAGCCATTCTGAAGAAGGCATCCAGCCTTCTGGTAAGCCGTCAGCTTGGCAGTTTCTAATAATGTTTTGTTTGTACTTGTAATCGTCACTTAGCTTTTTAATGCTGTCAGCACGACAGATGTCAGCACGGCCAGAGCTGTATTGTGTTGATGATGGTGCAAATAGATCACCTAAGCTCGGTGCTCTGACTGATTTTGAACGGTTAACGCGTAGTCTTAACTCTTCAGTTATACCCCAATTAAGTGCTAGCTTCCAAGCATCATCTCCACCAGTCACTGAATAATCCATATAACGATATGCACCTTCAAATGTTAAGTCTAATGCAAGAAATTCGTCCACGAGTAATGGTACAGATAGCTCCATTGAAAGCTCGTCAACTTCAATTTCACCATGCATTGGTAAGCTAGAATTACCGAAGATTAAGCCTTTTTCCATATTTTCAGATGGTGTCTTTTCAGCAACTTCGCGACGGTGCTCGGCGGTAAATGCAGCACTCACATAACCAGCAGGAAGCTCAAATAGAATACCATCGACGGTGGCTGCAAAAACAGCTTGATCATGTCTTGCAAAACGGGTCGCTACAGTCGAAATATAACCCATTTGCTCTGCAGTTGCTGATGTTGCACCCATAGGATTAAATGGTACACAGCCTGCGATTTGGCCAATGATCTTACCTTTACTATCACGGTCTACACATACAGTTTGACCATCGATAACGGCTGAGTTAACTGCGTTTAGTAAGTTTTGTTCAAGAACTTCACCTGTCCAAGTTGTATCTTGCTCTACGCGGCCAAATTGGAAATAGGCACTGTAACTCCAATCATCATTGATAATCCCTTCGGCACCAATAGATGAACGGAAGACTTCACGCTCTTGTTCGTAGTTACGGTCACCCCAAAGGTTTGAGTTCGCTTGATATAAAGTTACGCTATCAATACCTTTGACTAAATTACCATCTTTATCTTTGTATTCTACGCTATCCATGATATTGCCCATTTCATCGCTCACAAAGGCATTATCACGATAGATCTTATAGGCGAAGAATGTTGGACCGCTTTCAGTTGTCGAGTCTGTTTTTGACCAAGTTGCGTCAAATGTCAGAGCATGCTCATCATTCAGTTCGTAAGTACCATACGCAGAAGCGATTACTCGCTCTAGAGGTGTTCTAAAATAACTTTTTGATCCTTGAGTAAATACACCATCACCTTTGTTGTATTCATCGTGGAAGTAGCGGCCAGCAGCTAAGTCTGAAATAGCTGAATTTGGATCTGGGATCAAACCTAACCCATAGTTAAATGGTTGTAATGAACCATCTTCTTGAAATGCAAAGTGGTTATTTAAATATACATCACGAGTTTTATCTGCACCCGGAGCGATAGCAAAGAAATCACCTTTTTCAGAATATCTAGCGAGGGCCGTTTGACCGTTTAGTACGATATTCCCAGGAATGCCATCTTTGCTTCCTGTGTCAGAAGGGTTGGCTATCGATCGCATTGAATTTCTGTAGAAATCGCGGTCAAGCTTTGCATAGCTTTCGTTTTTCGTATAATTCAACGAGGTAATGAATGAAAGCTTGTCTAGCTCTTGTCCGCCAGTAATTGAGAAAGAGTAATCTTCACCGCCACTTTGTTCAGGCTTCACGGTGGAGATATCAACTTCTACGCCATCAAATGACTTCTTGGTAATGATGTTTACAACACCAGCGACAGCGTCCGCACCATAGACTGCTGCTGCGCCGCCTGTTGCGATTTCTACACGCTCAATAATAGAAGTAGGGATGTTGTTTAAATCTACCGCAGTGTCACCAACAGAGCCTGGTACAAAGCGACGGCCATTAACTAATACCAGTGTACGTTCTGAGCCTAAACCACGCAGATCAGTAGTATTTAAACCTGACGCATAGATGTAGCTGGTGGTATTTTCAGGAGATAGGCCAACACTAGCTTGAGGCATTTCAGCTAAAAGGTCATTTACGTTGGTGATGCCTTGGTTTTCAAGCTCTACACCACCAATTACAGTAACTGGTGTAGGTGAAGTTAGGTTCACACGTTTGATTCGTGAACCGGTAACTTGAATGCGCTCTACTGATTTAGCTTCTGTTTGTTCGTTTGCAACAGCTACTGAACTGCTTACGGCACCAGCGACTAAAGCAACTTGGATTCCAGCGGTAACTAGATTTAACTTCTTCAACATTTTGACCCTTATTTACTTTGTTTATAACGATGGCCGACCCTTTCCATACTTTGGAAGGCGACATATCGCAATATAGGTGCTGCGTTTTTACCATAAACAATTGTTAAATATGGGTTTTGTCTAAATGTGTATGATGTTTAAAAAAGGTGTAATGTGTGATTTTGTTGTTCCTTATTTGGTTTTCTTTATTATAATCAGTTGGTTATGTTGGTTCTTTGTGTCATCTTTTATTTACGGTTAGTAAGTGTTTACAAATGCTGTTATTGTTTTGAGAACAATAAATTTAAATTTGATAGAAATGATATAAGTTTCAGTTTGAAATTTAAGCTTTTTTGTAGCTGGAATTGTAATTTTTATGTGGGTTTTGCTGTGCTAAAAGTGAGCACTTGATGTTTTGAGGGGAATTCGACAGGGAACTTTTTTAGATAGGCCGAAAATCAACCTATCTCTTTATGGAAAATAGCTAATTTTGCATAGCTTTTAAGCGTCTGAGTTTGAGCTGCTCTTGAATAGCCTTTCCTTGGTAGCCGTCTGCAATGATCTCTTGTACATCGATGTTGCGAGTTGCTAAAAAGTTCTGTGTAAGTTTGTCACAAAGAGCACGTAAATTATCACTTACCTTGCTACAAATATAACAAAAGCGCTCTAGTTTCTCAGGTCTGCGCCATGCGTCTATATTTTGTAAGATAATAAGCCATTCATCAGGGGTTTTACTTTCTTTGCTCAATAAATCGAGATTTGCGATAAGCTCTTTGCTGCTTTCTAAGTAAATATTAGGCACTTTAAATCGTTTTGCTTGCTCTAACTGAATCAAGCAAGTACCCGAAAAGTAACAGGCAAGGCTGAATTGTGCTAATCCATCCAACTCATCATTCTTTTCAAGTCTAGAGAGTGCACTTTGAAATTTTCCATATGCTGCTTGATCCCACTCTGGGATGTATGGAGAAACAAATTCACGTGCACCTAACGCTGAGATCGTATTTAGAAAGTGTCCTAATCCGTTATCTTGTATTGTTTTTGCTATTTCTAGCCAAATACGCTCTTTGGTTAAGGTTTTTAATTCATCGTTAGCGACCATGGTTTGCATAAGGTGCCAAGTTTCAGTTGCAATGGTGAAGTTGTATTCTTTATAGCGAGCTGCAAAACGCGCTACTCGCAGCACTCTAAGTGGATCTTCACTAAAAGCGCTGCTGACATGGCGTAATACTCGGTTTTCTAAATCTTTTTGACCGCCATAGGGGTCAATAAGCGAACCATCATCATCTTTAGCAATTGCATTAACGGTAAGATCTCGGCGAAGTAAATCTTCTTCCAAGCTTATTTCTGGGCCAAAATCACAAATAAACCCAGTGTATCCTTGACCACTTTTACGCTCGGTGCGCGCAAGAGCGTGTTCGTCTTTTGTGATGGGGTGTAAGAATACAGGGAAGTCGCTGCCAACTTGCTGATAGCCCAGCTCACTCATTTGCTCTGGTGTGCTGCCAACGACCACATAATCTCTTTCTTTTATTGGGCGCCCTAGCAGTTCATCTCTAACTGCACCGCCGACGAGATAGATTTTCATTTGCTATATTCCATTTTATGCGATTCAAGGTTTTATCTTGAACCGGATTTTGCCATTATAGAGCGCATCATAACAATAAAGAGACAAGTCGTGTATTTACGCTATTTTGGGTTAACTGAAAAACCCTTCTCGATTGCACCAAATCCTGAATTCTTATTCCTTAGCGAACGTCACAAGGAAGCACTTGCACATTTAACCTATGGGTTGGGTGACGCGGGTGGCTTTGTACTACTGACTGGTGAGGTTGGTACGGGGAAAACCACAGTTACACGGAGTATGCTGGCTCAGTTGCCTGAATCAACGAAGGTTGCTTTTATACTTAACCCATCGCTATCGGAGCTTGAACTGCTTGCGACGATTTGTGATGAGCTGGAAATTGACTATGACAGCAACAACGCCACGTTAAAATCGCTTACCGATGTGATTAAGCATAGATTGTTAGAGAACCATCATAGTGGTGGTCATACAATGTTGATCATTGATGAAGCTCAGCATTTAGCACCGGAGGTACTTGAACAGCTTAGGCTGCTGACTAACCTTGAAACAGATCATAAAAAATTGCTACAAATAGTATTAGTGGGTCAACCAGAGCTACAGCATTTGTTGCAGCGCAACGAGCTGCGGCAATTAGCACAAAGGATCACGGCGCGTTATCACTTACTGCCACTTAGCGAGTCGCAAGTGTTTGCTTATATACAGCATCGTCTGCAAAAAGCCGGTTGTCAGCAAGCTTTGTTCCACCATGATGCGGTAGCCTATGTACATCAAGTGACAGCAGGGATCCCAAGATTAATAAATTTGTTGGCCGACAGGTGTTTATTAGGGGCATACTCGGCATCGCAAACTCAGGTAACGAAAGCAATCGCTGTTCAAGCAGCAAAGGAGGCGCTACCCACTAATTTAGTGCCAGTTGCAAGCCAAGAAAAGAGTCGCGTGCCATTATTTTTTTCGGTTTGGCTTGGTATGTTATTTGTTGCGGGCTTTGGTTTGGCAAAATTGGTGTAGAGGGAAACATGTCGTATTTAACAAGAGCTATGAAACAGTCGCAGCAAGGTGCAGATGCCGAACAGGATTATTTGAGTCAACGCCAAGACGCCCAACTCATTTTCTATAAAAAGCTCGTTACCTATGCCGGTGCGGGTCTCTTGTCTTTGTCTTCACTTGGAGCGGGGTATTATATCGGTAAGATAACGACCCCAGTAGAAGTGCAACCAGCAGTAACGACTAAAGTGGAGGCGAAAAAAGAAGAGCAAGCTGAGCTTTCTACAGATCTTGCGGTGGAGAATAATCAGCAGGTGAAAAAGGCTAGTGTTGCTAGTCAAGAAGTGAGTACACCAGCGACTACTTCAGCGACAAACAACACTGTTAATTCTAATCTAGAGGCACAAACTGCTGAGCCTGAGCAGCACTTCCAGTGGGTGTCTGTGCAAATTGGCGTTGATAACCAAGGCAAGCCTTTATATCAACAACAATTGGTACCGGTAGACTCTGTTAAAGCTGTACCTGTCGTGTCAATCCCTACATCGGATGTCATTCAACCTAATCAGGTTACTCAAGACTTATCTCCAGGAGAAGTCCAAACGGCTGGGGAGTACGCGGGCTATCGTGTATTTGGCGCTAAGCCAAAACCACAAGATGATGAACTTGCCGGGGTATCAGAAGAACTTAAAAAAGCCTTTGCAGAGGCGGTAAAAGAAACAGCACCGCATGAAGAGCCTGAGGTGCTTGCTACTACTAAGGAGTCTGCTTCAGCTACGCCCATCGCGCTGCTGCCTGCCCAATTGCAAAATAGTATTCCAAGCCTGCGCTATCAAGCACATATTTATGCTACCGACTCCCATGAGCGGTGGATAAAAATAAACAATAGACCTTTATATGAGGGTGATAGTCTAGGGGCTTTGACCGTTGTAGAAATTACACCAGAGCAAACACGTTTTGATTTCGACGGTATTGAATTCAGCCTTGAGGCAATGGAGGACTGGCTGCCTTCATATTAAGGCAGCATTGAATGTTTAAAAAACCGAATAAGATCAAGCTTGAATTCTTCGGGCTTGATCGCTGACTCTAGCTCATCGTTTGCTTTTTTCGCGCTTAAATCGATATCTTGAACTTCAATGTAATGCATGTGCTTAGCGTGATAAAACACTTTAACAACGGGTTTTAGCGGCGTTTTGGGATTGCTTTGGGCAATAACACCGACCTTACCACTAGTGAGTTTTACTAAAGTGCCCACAGGGTATACGCCAATGCAAGCAATAAACCGGCTTAGTAGTTGTTCGTCAAAATGGTGAGGGCAGCCTTCACGCATTAACTTAAACGCTTTAATTGGTGTCATGCCCTCTTTATAGACGCGCTCAGCGGTCAATGCGTCATATACATCAACGATAGCTGCCATTCTCACATGCTGAGGAAGTTCGTCCGCAGTTTTGCCATAAGGATACCCTGTGCCATCTAGGCGCTCGTGGTGATAGCCTGCTATTTCACAAGCAACTCGTCCAAGACCTGCATTGAGCAAAATATCAAAGCTGTATTTAGCGTGAGACTTCATGATGTGATACTCATCGAGGCTCAATTTTCCAGGCTTATGTAAAATATCGTCGGGAATTTCTATCTTACCAATGTCGTGGAGTAGCGCGCCTGTGGTCATCTCCTCGGTTAACTCTCTCGAATAGCCTAGGTGCTTACAGAAAATAGCCATTAAGATAGAAACATTAATAGAGTGCTCCAATAGATAGGCGTCTTTTTCTCTGATCCGCGCGATACAGGATAGTGCATCTTGATTGCGAAATACGGAGTCAATAAAGCCGCTTGCTGTTGCTTTAAAAGCCTCTATTTCTATCGCTTTACCCGCTTTAATATCCGCAAACGCTTTGCTTTGAATTGCTTTTGCTTCGTCGTAAAGTGTCACTGCATGTTGCATCTCTGCATCAACACTACACTTGCTCTGCCATGGATCATGCTCTGGTTTATGCGGCTCTTCTATATTTTCATCATGAGGTGGTTCGTCGTGAGGGTCATGTTCTGAAAGGCGCTTACTGGGATCGACCGTTACCTCTAAAACACCACTCTTTTGTAGCTTTGTAATGCTTGTTTTCGTTCTCACCCAGCCTTTGGTTTTAATCGCAACTGAGCCTGTCTGCTTTGTCACACCGACAACAAACATACCTGGCTCTAAATCACTGATATTAATGTTAATCTCTGGCATGAAGGTTCCTTAAGTTGTGTCTTTAAGCGTAGCAAAACTTGGTAAAATAGAAAGGATTAAAATATAAATATGATTGATTTTCCCCCAATAAACCCGCATCCTGAAAGAAACAAAAAGGAGTCTATCTTATGCGCTTATCTCCCTTGGTATTAGGCCTCATTGTCACTTTGTCTTGGCATGCGAATGCCAATTTGAAACAACAAGTTGCAGAGTCTATGCCTGAGCTTGAGTCTTTGTACTTACATTTACATCAAAACCCTGAGCTCTCTTATAAAGAAGAAAAAACAGCAGGGCGTTTGGCGGATGAAATGCGCAGACTTGGTTATGACGTGACTGAAAATGTGGGTGGCTTTGGTGTTGTTGGCATGCTGAAAAATGGTGATGGTCCAACGGTGATGATCCGAGCCGATACCGATGGTTTGCCAATTATTGAAGAAACAGGGAAGTCGTACGCGTCAAAAGTTAAAGTGAAAGATGATGCGGGGAATTTGGTTGGTGTGATGCACGGTTGTGGTCACGACATCCATATGACCAGTTTAATCGGTACGGCAAAACAGCTAATGGCTAACAAGGAAAAGTGGCAAGGTACATTGATGTTAGTTGCTCAACCCGCTGAAGAAGTGGGTGGCGGCGCAAAAGCGATGTTGAAGGAAGGGTTGTATACTCAGTTTGCTAAACCCGATCATGTGCTTGGTTTGCATGTAAGTGCTGCGGTTCCTGCCGGTAAAGTGGCGATCGCACCGGGTTATGCATTGGCGAATGTTGACTCAGTTGACATCATTGTCAAGGGTAAAGGGGGGCATGGAGCCTATCCACATACTACCATCGACCCTGTGGCACTAGCATCTCGAATTGTACTAGGACTACAGACCATTACATCACGAGAGATCTCTCCGTTAGAGCCGTCGGTGATCACTGTAGGCTCTATTCACGGTGGTTCTAAGCACAATATCATTTCAAACGAAGTGAAGCTTCAACTGACGCTACGCTCTTATAATCCGGATGTGCGTGAGCAACAAATTGCGGCGATCAAACGCTTGACTGCAGGCATAGCAAAAAGTGCAGGATTGGAGGACAGTCTTGTGCCTGAGGTTATCGTTCATGAAAGCGAAAGCATTCCATCTACGTATAATAATCCGGAGTTGGCTAAGTTTGTAACTAGCGCTATTAAGCAGGAAATTGGTGCAGAAAATGTTGAACAATCTCAGCCGGTGATGGCTGGTGAAGATTTCGGTTTATATGGCCGTACTGACGACAATGTACCAATTACAATTTTTTGGCTAGGTGGTGTTAATCAAGCGGTATTCGATGCGGCACACAAAAGCGGAGAGCCTTTACCTTCATTGCATTCTAGTCACTTTGCGCCAGATTACCCTATCGCCATCGCAACTGGAGTTAGAGCGATGACTAATAGTGCACTTGCTTTGTTTAATCAAAAATAAGCTTTATCTAGCATTTTTATCTTGCATAGTAAAAAGGTAGCCTTGGCTACCTTTTAGTTTTTAGTCTTTGTTTGCTGCTGCAAGCATTAACTCTCTATTGCGCTCTAGTTTTACCAGCATCGCATCTGCAATGGGTTTGAACTTAGCGAGCTCAGACTGAGGTAATGGTTCAGACTTTGGCAGTTTTACCGTTTTAGGATTTCGGTGTACGCCGTTCACCAAAAACTCATAATGAAGGTGAGGACCTGTTACGCGGCCAGTTGAGCCGACAGTACCAATTTTCTGCCCTTGCTTCACTTTTTGACCTGTCTTAACAGTACGCTTATTCAAGTGTAAGTACTTAGTCACATACTTGCTGCCGTGCTGAATAAACACATAATTACCATTGAGTTTATTGTAACCAGACTTTAGTACTTTACCGTTACCAGAGGAAACCACCGGCGTGCCTACGCGTGCCGCATAGTCTATACCATTGTGAGACGATACTCGGCCAGTCACAGGGTGAAGGCGACGCGGATTGAAGCTGGAGCTGATATATTTGAAGTTAACCGGTGCTCTTAAGAAGGCTTTTTTCATGCTACGGCCTTCAGGGGTATAGAATTCGTCATCAGTATGACGAACCGCGCTGTAACGCTCGCCCTGGTTGATAAATTCGGCAGCAATAATTTTACCATTACCGATTTCTTCACCGTCTACATAGTGCTTTTCAAACACTAATGCGAAAGAGTCGCCCTTGCGAATATCGTTTGCAAAGTCGACATCCCAACCAAAAATATCGGCGAAGTTCATTATTTGGCGTTCGCTAAGACCCGCTGAAATACCGGCGCTCCAGAAGCTGGAACTGATCTCGCCACCTGCTGATTTTTCGCGACTTTCGATTTCTTTGCTTTCGATTTTGGTTTCGTAACTACCCTCGTCGTTTAGGGTGACCAATAAGGTATCCGTTTTTGACAAGATGTATTTTAATTGAGCTAATTCACCACCATCATTGCTAGCAAAGCTAAGCACTTCTCCCGGGTGGATTTTAGTCAGCTTGCGGGTTTCTGCGTTGGTATTGACCAGATTGTGTAACGTTTTGGCAGAATAACCTGCGCGTTTAAAAATCACGGCTAGGCTGTCGCCAGACTTCACTTCGTGGTCTTTAAATTCAAATACAGGTTGTTTAGGGGCAGACTCAGGCGTGATGACTGGCGCTGCATCTAATTCAGTAAGTTGCTCTGTTTTTTCTGATATTTTTACTGGCAACTCGTAACGTTTCCCAACTTCTAAAGCTTTTCCGTCATTATCTTTTGAAGCTGTTGCTTTTTCAGAGGGGATCAGGGCAATTCCGACCATCGCAGATAGGAAGCCGATGATGAGCACTTTGTGCTTTTTGGGGAGCTTATGAACCACATGAACCATAATGCGCCTTTTCTGCTGTCAAGAATTATTGTAGATAATATTGCAGGATATACGTAATAAACCCGTAATACCAGCGTTTTGTGCATTTAAACTCGGATAAATATAGGCTAGAATCGAGCGATTACAAGTTATAGCTGTTGGAGTGAGAATAGTGGATTTAGAAACTGCATTTGCAGAGATTAGCCGTGGTGCAGAAGAAATTCTGTTGCAAGATGAATTAAAAGAAAAGCTGAAGTCAGGTAAAAAACTACGTATTAAAGCGGGTTTCGATCCAACAGCGCCTGATTTGCATTTAGGGCACACAGTGCTAATCAATAAAATGAAAACCTTTCAAGACTTAGGCCATGAGGTGATTTTCTTGATTGGTGATTTCACCGGTATGATTGGCGACCCAACGGGCAAAAATGTAACTCGTAAGCCACTCACTCGTGAAGATGTACTGGCAAATGCAGAAACATACAAAGAACAGGTTTTCAAAATCCTTGATCCTGCCAAAACCACAGTCGCATTCAATTCTGAGTGGATGGAAAAGCTAGGTACAGCCGGTATGATCAAGCTTGCTGCACGTCAAACCGTGGCACGTATGCTTGAGCGCGACGACTTTAAAAAGCGTTATGCAAATGGCCAAGCAATCGCAATCCACGAATTCTTATATCCACTGGTTCAAGGTTGGGACTCGGTTGCATTAGAGGCGGATGTTGAGCTCGGTGGTACCGATCAGCGCTTTAACCTATTAATGGGTCGTGAGCTACAAAAAGACGAAGGGCAAAAGCCGCAAACAGTACTGATGATGCCGCTACTTGAAGGCACCGACGGCGTACAGAAAATGTCTAAGTCACTAGGTAACTACATCGGTATTACTGATGCGCCAAACGACATGTTCGGTAAAGTGATGTCGATTTCTGACGATTTAATGTGGCGTTACTACGAATTGTTAAGCGCAAAAACACTGGATGATATCGCTGCACTTAAAGAAGAAGTTGCAGGCGGCCGCAACCCTCGTGACATTAAGATTGAATTTGCAAAAGAAATGATTGCTCGATTCCACAGTGAAGCTGACGCTGAAGCGGCGCATCAAGACTTTATCAAGCGTTTCCAAAAAAATGCCTTACCTGATGAGATCCCTGAAGTCACCGTAACTATTGAGGGTGAAAGCACGTTTATCACTAACTTGCTAAAAGAAGCCGGTTTAGTGGCAAGTACTTCAGAGGCGATGCGCATGATCAAGCAAGGCGCGGTTAAGCTAAATGGCGAAGATAAAGTAACAGACACAAAATTAGAAGTTGCGAAAGGTTCTTGTGAAATCTACCAAGTAGGTAAGCGTAAGTTTGCGAAAGTTACGGTAAACTAAACAAGCTAATCTACTTGTTATAGCCGAAGAGGTCAGTGTTTTACTGGCCTTTTTTGTGGTTGTTACAACATTAAGCTAGCAAAATTTATAATCACAAGCAGTAAGGCGGAAGTAGCAATAAATAGCCAGCGCATTTGATTAAGTAGCCCGAGTAAATGCTGAATATGCTCAGCTGAGGGTTGCGCTTTTGCACCTACCCGCATCACATCATAACGTTCACCAAAATAAAAGCGCGGCCCTGCGAGCTGTGTATGTAAATTTGCGGCAAAAAAGCTCAGTGCCCATCCGGTATTCGTTTGGCTAAAGTGACGGCCGTAGTATTTAATGTAGTGCCAAGTTTGCTTTGGTCTAAGTAGCAACGAAAAGCAGGTAATTAATAATCGAATGGGTACAAACTCAACGAGCCAAATCACGCGGGAAAGGCTTGTCATAAAACGGGCTGAGGGGGGCATTACTTGCCGCCAAGCATGGTCGCATAGCAGTAACAGTTTATAAAATAGCGCGAGATAGGGGCCTGCCATTAGATACAGTAAAGCAATGACAAAAAAATGGCGCAGGGTATTTAATGCGGTGCTATCTATGGTGGCTTTACAAATACCAAGCTCTGTTAGCTTCTCTACATCTCTTGCTACCATTCCTTGCAACACGGCTCTTGCGGTTACTTTTTGCTTTGACTTTATCAGCGCGGAAATACGCTTAGCACGGCTTTCATGGCTAATATCTAAGCATAAAAACAACACCAGCCCACCGAGCCAATTAGGATAAAAAGCAAAGCTAATAATCGCATAAGTTAATACGGTGATGGTTAATATAGGGAGGAGGAATCCCAGTGTGCCTGATAACAGTTGATAACTAGAAGCCGCTTTGGGGCGATAAACTTTTTCGGCAATCGCTTTAAATATAAGGCTAAGAATAAGATTAGGGTGATAAAGTGTTGATAACCTTACCCCTAGGCTGGCAAAAATCGCCAGTAAGAAAATGATCAGGCCCTCATGGGCCTGAAGCAAGCTGTCGAGCACTAAAGCGTAACCTTATCCAGCTTATTAAGTAGTGCCATCACCATTTTAGAAGAGTTAACAGAAGCGACTTCTAGATACTCTTCGAATGATTGCGGTGATTCTTTGCCGGCGATATCAGATAGCGAGCGGATCACAACAAATGGCGTGTTTAAAGAATGACAAGCCTGCGCAATTGCCGCACCTTCCATTTCTACTGCTAACATCGTAGGGAAGTCTGCGCGCGCCTTATCGATGCGCACTGGGTCACACATAAACGAGTCACCCGTACAAATCAAACCAATCATAGTTTGAATGCCCTCAAGCGCATGTACGCTTTGCTCTGCAGCTTCAACCAATTTTGTGTGCGAAGTGAACGCAGCCGGCATTTGTGGAACTTGACCAATTTCATAGCCAAATGCAGTAACATCAACGTCGTGATGACGTACTTCATTTGAAATCACCACATCACCGACGTTTAGTGATGGTTCAAAGCCACCTGCAGAACCCGTGTTGATCACGCAATCTGGCGCAAAGTTGTCGATAAGTAAAGTTGTCGCAACTGTTGCTGCCACTTTACCAATGCCAGACTGTACAAGCGTTACGTCAAGACCAGCCAGTTTGCCGGTATAAAAAGTAAAGCCACCTTTGGTCAATGTTTGCGGGTTTTCCATGGTGTTACGCAAAATGGTAACTTCTTGCTCCATTGCGCCGATAATGCCTACTTTCATCAAAAGATTCCTAATTTGTGGTGGGGAAAGCCCCAGTGTCAAAATTGCTTTTATTATACGAAAGGGGTTTTGATAGGTAAAACAAAAAACGGGCTGACGCCCGTTTTGCTAGATTTCTGCCAACTGAGTTGACTGTGCTTTTGCCTGTGAAGGAGACAGTACCGCAGGTTTGTAGGTGCGGTTTCTGGTTTTCTTTGGCATCTCCACTTTTTGGCCAAGCTTGAATAGGATTGCCGCACGGACCTCAGCGCTTTGGTAGCCACTTTTGATTTTCATACGAATGTGTGGAATACCCGCAGATTCCAGAGCGCCACTTACAAACCAATCTTTTTGTGCTTTATGGCCGTTTTTATTGGCGTTATTGACCAAGTCAACAGCGGCAACAATTTTCAGTGTCTCTTTGTCTACCAAGACATAATCCAACTGCTTATTCTTAGCTTTAGTTACCGCAGCACGACGTGCTTTTGGAGAGATACCCGGCTTGCACTCAATCACATCAATGAGCTTAATGCGGCTAACGATTTTATATCTATCGCCAACGGCACGTTCTAATAAATGTAGAAACGATGCTTCAACGGTGGTAAAAACAGATTCTTTACGATTAAATGGATAAGGATTGCCACCCACATCGGTGTACTTAGAAGCGACAATGGAAGCAACGACCACTAGAGCCAAAATAGCAAGTAACGCAAATTCCATACAAAACTCCAAATCAAAAAAATGACATCTGTGGTTTTATAAGCAATAGCTGTGCCATAAAACTACTTTACGGCAAGTCATAAGAATTTGTGTGGTTGGCTATGGAGGTGGACTATTTGTCGTATAGGAACGTATCTGACAGTGTTAATCGCCGTGATGTATTTCAGACCTGCGTCGACTAATTAATAGTTTACTATCAATAGGAATAAACTCACTAGCGGCACGGATCAGTGAGGCGGCGGTAAGCTGCGGCACGCCGTAAACTTCGACTCGGGTATGGTATTTATCTCTGAGTTTATTCGCGAGTAAATCAAAATCACCATCGCCAGTTACTAGAATAATTACATCGGATTCTGACGCGCACTCCATGGCATCAATGGTAATGCCAACATCCCAATCACATTTTGCGGAGCCATCGGCACGTTGAATATAAGGCTTTAACTTCACCTCAAAGCCAATCGCTCGCAGGATATTTTGGAACTGCTTTTGTTTGTCGTCACCCCGTTCGCTGGAATAGGCAATGGCTTGATATACCTCGCGATTAGCCGTTGCTTTACGCCAAAACGCGTTATAGTCAAAGCCTGTTTGGTAGGCTTGTTTGGTGGTGTAATAAACATTTTGAGCGTCAACTAAAATGGTGACTTTTTCCATAATGGACTCTTAGCAATAAATTTGCTTTATGATAGCAAGATTAGCGTTTGTTTAGCCATTTACTCATCGCGGCATCATAGGCTTTTTTAATGGCACCGCCATCGCAAGGGCGAGGCGGAGTACGCCAGTTATTACTTAATCCCTCTGGTGTAGGAATACTCGGATCGAGTCTAACCTCAGTATAGCACAGGCCATTTTCACGGTAGACGTTATAATGTGGTGTGGACGCGAGTAGCTCTCTTGGCTTGCTCGCAGCACTGGTTTGATGCGCTTTAGGCACGGTGATCTGCTGCGGCTTTTTTTGGTTTTGGCTGAGTACAACGTCACTGGGAGTGCGCTCTAAAAGTTGCTGACGAAATTGAGAGATTGCTTTGCGATGGTCTAACTTTTTAGGTTGCGTGACGACTGCTGCTTTGGCTATGTGCTTGGTTGTACTTTCAACCGTAGGCTTTTTTGGTTCCGTTTGCGCAGTTTTTAGTACTTCAACCGTATCGTCCTTCAGTGTCGGTTTTAACTCCTTTACTGGCTTATCTTCAGTTATCGCTGGTGTCTCAATATGCTCCACCTTGGGCTTAGTAGGCTCAATAACCAAATAGGTTTTCATTGCCTTAATTTCTAAAGGCTTTGAGGGGATATAAATACTTTGCTGCAAATACCAGCCGAGCAGTAGATGCAGCACAATAGAGCCGATAATGGTGAAACTAATTAGGTTGTTTTGGAGCGGCCGCATTATTCTTATTAATCCTTGAGTTATGCAGAGTTAGAGCTTAATCAACGTGTAAATGTTCCCTCAATAGACGAATTATTCTGTGATTAGTTGCGCCGATATGTGTTTCAGTAAAGTTAATTCACGCAAAATGGACATCCCTTTGTTATTTGCATCAGCAAGTTTAGCTTCATTGTGGGCTATGGCTTGATTTATGTTAATCCACAAAGGTTTCATACCATTAGCAAGTTCGTAATTCTCCATTGTTGGCAGATCAAATTTGCCACAGATCTCACAAACGTAGCAATAAGAAATAATATGTACATTATCATGATCTGGTTTATACCAAGGACGGTACTCTTCATAGCGACCAAAAGGAGTGAGACCTGTAATGGATACTGCACCAGTTTCTTCTTTTAGCTCGCGCTCTAATGCTGCTTCTAAGCTTTCCCCCTCGTTAACGCCACCACCTGGTAAGGTGTAATCGTCATAACGTTTGGTGTAAAGCATAAGAATGTCGTTGCCTCTAAGGACTATGGCGCGAGTGGTCTCTCTAGTAAAGCAGCTGCCTTGAAGCGGAATGACTGGGGTGTTGTTTAAGCTTTGCATGGGGGTTTTAACTTCAATTTAGGTAACAAGAATGGGTTTACAAAACGATACGCCTGCGTAAAAGCGGCGTATCGCGAATGAAGATATTAAAACGGAGCAGGGTACGCTTTAAATACAGTATCAATCTCGGCTAAAGACTCTGCACATAGCGGTTGTTCAAACGCTTGAATATTTTCTTTAAGCTGTGCCATGGTTGTCGCGCCGATAATAGTTGAAGTCACGCCATCGACTTGGTTGCACCAAGCTAGCGCCAGTTGCGCTGCAGTCATATTAAATTCTTTGGCGATTTCTAAATATTTTGCAACGGCTTCTTGTGCTAGTTGCGTATCTCTAAATAAGCCTTGTCTTTGCACTAAGGTAAAGCGGCTGCCTTCAGGTCTTGCACCCCCTAAATATTTACCGCTCAACATCCCACCAGCCAGCGGCGACCAAGGTAAATAGGCAACATCTTCGTTTACGCAACTCTCAATCAAGTAAGGCCAATCTTTGGCATGTAGCAAGCTAAACTCATTTTGAATTGAAACCGGCTTAGGTAGGTTGTGTTGCATTGCCAAATTAAGGTAAGTGTGAATGCCCCAAGGCGTATCATCAGAAAGGCCCCAATGGCGAATTTTACCCGCTTGAATACAGCTCGCTAAGCCTTCTAAAATATCTAGCATACCAGCGCGTTCTTCCTCGCGGTCAAGCGCACTCAAAGGCACCATGCCAGGCCATTGTTTACCAAAATGCGGTGAAGTACGGTTTGGCCAATGTAGTTGGTAGAGGTCGATATAGTCGGTATTCAGGCGCGCTAAAGAATCGTCCACCGCTTGGATCACAGATTGTCCCGTAATAGCACCGCCTTCACGGATCCAAGGTAATCCGCTGCCTGCAATCTTGGTTGCAAGCACGAGCTTTTCGCGCTTTTCTTGGTGCCGCTTTAGCCAATTGCCAATGATGGCTTCGGTTTTACCATAGGTTTCAGGTGAGGGAGGGACCGCATACATTTCAGCGGTATCAATGAAGTTAATACCACGGCTTAGTGCATAATTGATTTGCTCGTCGGCATCATGCTGGTTGTTTTGTACGCCCCAAGTCATGCTTCCTAAACAAATACGTGAAACTTCAAGTGGGCTACTACCAAGTCGTGAGTACTTCATGCAGGCTCCTGATTGATTGCTGAATGATTAAATATAGCCAAAGTAACGGATTTAGTACTTTGAACTGTATTGATATTGTTAGCATTATCTCTGTTTTGCAGTGCAAGTTGCAACAGACATCCACACAAGTATAGCCCAGAACACTATGGCCTATGTTCAAGATTGCAACAATTGGAAAATTAGCACATAATAAACACTGTTTATTTAGACAGTATTTTGACGTGCGTAAATTTATTCATATTGATATGGACGCGTTCTATGCATCGGTAGAAATGCGCGATAACCCCGAGCTTGCAAAGGTGCCGATGGCGATTGGTGGGCGGAGTCATCGTGGGGTGCTATCCACGGCTAACTATATTGCTCGGCAATATGGCGTGCGCTCGGCCATGTCGAATTATCAAGCGAAAAAACTCTGCCCTCAGCTGGTGATTGTACCGGGGAGAATGGAGGTATATAAGGCAATATCGCAACAAATTAGAACTATTTTTGCCCGCTATACTGAGCTAATTGAGCCACTGTCTTTGGATGAAGCCTATCTAGACGTCACTGAGTGTCAGCAATGTAATGGCAGTGCAACGCTTATCGCCGAGCAGATCCGAGCGGATATATTTGCAGAAACGGGCCTTACGGCTTCGGCGGGAATTGCGCCAATCAAGTTTTTAGCCAAAATTGCCAGCGATGAAAACAAGCCTAATGGTCAGTGTGTGATCCCGCCTCACCAAGTGAGCGCTTTTATTGATGTGTTACCTCTTAAAAAAATTCCAGGTGTAGGTAGAGTGACTCAACAGCGTTTGCTAGCCATGGGACTTGAGTATGGCCGAGATATTAAGGCACTGTCTGAAACTCAGTTACGCCAGTCATTTGGCAAGTTTGGCGCTGTATTATGGCGGCGTTGTCAAGGTATTGATGAGCGCCGAGTTGAGACCGATAGAGTGCGTAAATCGATAGGCGTTGAAACCACATTTGCAGAAGACACGCTCGACCTTGATACCTTAAAACAAGTCATAAAAGAAAAGTTGTTACCTGAATTGACTCGCCGAGCACAGCCTTATTTACAGCGTGGCTTTAATAAGCTTGGTGTTAAAGTGAAGTTTTACGATTTCACCCAAACCACCAAAGAATGCCAATACCAGCATATTGATTTGCCCGTTTTCGAAGAGCTATTGATTGAAGCGATGGCACGGCAAAAGTTTAAACCCGTGCGCCTCGTGGGCTTGCACTTAGGGCTAAATGAAAAATCTAACACACAAGCTCAACTGGGACTTTTTGATGGCTAATTCAGACCTACCTAGACTAAAAGATAACTGCAATTAGTTTATTTTGTGCTAGCTTCGAAGTTGTCGTGCAACAAACTAATCACGCGAACTGCGTGTAATTAAAACAACAATAAGAGGTAAGCATTATGCAATCCATAATGATCGTACTCTTCGGCATCATAGGGATGTTATTTGGATGGTTTGTCTATTCCAAATTTATTGCTGAAAAAATATTTAAAATGGATGACAACTTTGTCACGCCGGCTCATGAGCTTGAGGATGGCGTGGACTATGTTCCCACTAACAAAGTGGTATTGTGGGGGCATCACTTTACTTCAGTCGCAGGCGCTGCGCCCATTGTGGGACCTGCTATCGCCGTGTATTGGGGCTGGGTGCCTGCAGTGCTTTGGGTGGTATTTGGCACTATATTCTTTGCCGGTGTCCATGACATGGGCGCTTTATGGGCGAGTGCTCGTCACAAAGGTAAGTCGATGGGCGCACTGTCTGAAAGCGTGATAGGCAAGCGCACACGTTCATTGTTTATGATAGTGGTCTTCCTTGTCCTGCTCATGGTAAATGCCGTGTTCGGCGTGGTGATCGCAAACTCCTTCGTGGGTAACCCAAATGCGGTATTCCCCGCTTGGTCTGCTATCGTCGTGGCACTTATCATCGGCCAATTGCTGAAACGAAAAGTGCCGCTAGTACCGCTCTGTATTATCGGGGTTATTGTGCTCTACGCGACCATTTATATGGGCAGTAGTATGCCGATTACCTTACCAACCGAAATGTTTGGTTTAAGCGACAAAGCCAATTGGATCATCATTCTGTTTATCTATGCTGCCGTAGCGTCATTGTTACCGGTTTGGATGCTATTACAACCTCGTGACTTTATTAACGGCATGCAGCTGTTAGTGGGGTTGATCCTGCTTTATGGTGCGGTATTTGTTGTCATGCCAGATATCACTGCGCCTGCGTTTAATACCCAAACGGTAGAAAACACCCCGAGTATTATCCCCTTGCTGTTTGTGACTATTGCTTGTGGTGCGGTATCAGGTTTCCACGGTATTGTTTCGTCGGGAACGAGTTCAAAACAACTAGACAAAGAAAAAGACGGTCGTTTTGTCGGCTACTTAGGTGCAGTTGGTGAAGGCTCACTAGCACTTATCACTTTGGTCGCCGTGAGTGGTGTGATGCTCGCAGTATCACCTGAAGAATGGCACGAAATTTATAGCCACCTTGGTGCTGGCAGTGTATCAGCCTTTATTAACGGTGGCTCAAATCTTATCAGTACAGGCTGGGGACTACCAGTCGAGATCGCATCAACTTTACTCGCCGTTATGGTTGTACTTTTTGCAGGCACTACCATGGATTCTGGCGTTAGACTTCAGCGTTATATTATTCAAGAGTGGGGTGAGATCTATAACATCAAGTTCCTGAACAACGGTATCATCGCGACTTTGTTGGCCGTTGCATGTTGTTTGCTACTCGCCTTTGGCGCTGGTGGCGCATCGGGTAGTGGTGGTATGGTGATTTGGCCGCTGTTTGGTTCAACCAACCAAATCTTGGCAAGCTTAACCTTGTTGGTTATCTCAGTGTATCTTATCAAACTAGGGCGTCCCGCTAAGTACACCTTGATCCCTATGGTATTTGTGCTGGTGATGGCGTTTTTTGCTGGAGTGATCAAGCTAGGTGAATACTACCAAAAAGGCAATTGGCTGTTGGTTGTGCTTGACGTCATCGTGCTGGTGGTCAGTATTTTGGTGATGTTAGAAGCTTGGTCTGTGATCAGCAAAACCAAAGCGAAACCAGATGAAGCCCGTGATATGTCGTAGTTCCCTTGGAACTTGACCACAAATCACCTATAGTCGGCCCTAATTCTAATATAGAAAAGGGCCGTTTTTATGTCTTTTCCAATCGCATTACCTTGTAACACCCTATTTGAAAGCGATGCAGATGCTATCGTTGTTGTTACTCATGATATTCAAAACCTTGGCAGTGCGGAGCTTGACGAAGTTGCTGCACCATTTTTAGCTGTAGATGCGCGCATTGCGCAAAAGGCAAGCCTGCTTGTTTCAGACAAAGTACCTGGCAAGCGCTTGGTGATTGCGCCAACCGGACCTCTCGACAGAGATTACGATGACGTTCGTCGTTATTTTGAAGCGGCAAAGGCTGGTATTTTAGAAGCGAAAGCGGCTGGTGCGGTAAAACCTGTGCTTGCTGTTGTAAATGTGCCAGCCGATGCTCGTTACGAAAATGCGCGTGCTGTCAGCTTTTTAGGTGCATGCCAAGGCTTATGGCAGCCATTAGAGGCTCGAGAGTACCGTGGCGAAGCGATTGAACCAATCGAAGCGATTTATGTTTTTGAAGCGTCAGCACAATGCTGCGATCAACTGAGTGCAATCGCAGCTGGTCAATATGCTGCGCGTGATCTGTGTGGCACAGAACCTGAGCGCATGGCACCGCCTCGTTTTGCTGACTACTGTGTTGAGCTATTTCAAGGTTCAGCGGTAAACGTTGAGGTTATCGCTGATCGTAAAATTATGGATGAACAGTATCCACTCTTAAGCACGGTAGCGCGTGCCTCTTACGCCGTTGAACGTCATCATCCTCGAGTTGTAAAAATGGCATACGAGCCTGAAGGTGACGTTGAACGTACCCTTATCTTTGTTGGCAAAGGTCTTGTGTACGATACCGGTGGTGCAGACTTGAAAGTGGGCGGTTTTATGGCGGGCATGAGCCGTGACAAAGGCGGTGCGGCGTCAGTGGTTGGTTTTATGGAAGCGGTTGCTAAGTATCAGCCAAAAGGCGTTAAGGTTATTGCTTACCTTGCCGTGGTTCGTAACTCGATTGGTTCTGACTGTTTCGTGCCGGATGAAATCATTGAGAGCAGAGAAGGCGTTCGCGTTCGTATTGGTAACACCGATGCGGAAGGTCGCTTGGCGATGGGTGACTTACTCAGCGAAGCGAAAGACTTAGCTCTGGGTGAGAAAAACCCTGAGATCTTTACGGTTGCAACACTGACAGGTCATGCAGCGCGCGCCATGGGCCCTTACAGTGCCTATGTTGAGAATGGTCCTGCACGAGCGGCACAAGTGTCTCGCAAGATTGCAGACATGGGCGACTTATGGGCAGATTGCGCTGAAGTATCGCGTAGCCGACGTGAAGACTATGACTTTGTAAAACCACGCACCCTTGCGGATGATGTGCTATCGAGCAACAACGCTCCATCGGCGGTTACCGCTCGTGGTCACCAATTTCCAATGGCATTTTTGGCAATTGTTGGTGGCTTAGACAAGCATGGTTGTAATGCAGAATTGCCAATTCCGTATGTACATATGGATATTGCAGGTAGCGGCGTTGAAGGTGGCGACTGGCAGCATGGCAAACCAACCGCTGCAACCGTTGCAAGCTTGTTTGCTCGGTATTGTATTTAATACCAATTGAATTAATTCTCTAATCAATTTTAAGGGTGAAATAGCGTATTAGCTTCGTTAAAAATTTCTCATTTAGAACAACTAAATAGCAAAATTTTTGCCTTGCTACTAAAGCTATTTTCCCGCTTCAAGATAGATCATTTACTTAATACAACTGGTATAAGATTGATAAAAGGGAAGCATTGCAGCTTCCCTTCTTGGTTGGGTAAACTAAATAACCTGAGCTGCGGATAATTAATGCCTTTCTAGCAGCTAGTTTTAGCGCTAACTGCGTTGAATTCACTTCCAATAGCCAGCTATTGGTGCGTAAATTCGCCTTGCCTACAGGATGTAGGTACCTTAGCGAGAGCAGGATGCGGAAGCGGTGTTTTCCCTAAAACTCTCTGGCTAGACAAGGAAAAAACTAAGTTGTGCTTTAGCAACAATGAGTTGGAACATTCCTTATCCAAACCTCAGGTTAAATAGTGTGTTATTTAGGGGCTAGTCCTCTGCGTTTTAATAGCGCTTCAGTCGTTGGCTCTTTTCCGCGGAATGCTTTGTAAGAGTCCATTACAGGTCTTGAGTTACCAACCGATAAAATATGTTTACGATATTTTTCGCCATTTTCAAGTTTAAGGCCACCGAGCTTTTGCACGTATGCATAGGCGTCGGCTGCTAATATTTCACTCCACATATAAGCATAGTAACCAGCAGAATAGCCGCCTCCCATAGAGTGCGCAAAAAATGCTGATTTATAACGCGGTGGAACGTAATCGAGGGCGACTCCATGCTTCTTCAGTGCCGCTTGTTCAAATTCATTGATATCAGTGGGTGCATGCTCAGGTGAAATTGTATGCCACTCCATGTCTAAGAGCGCAGATGCCATGTACTCCAATGTATCGTAGCCCATATTAAAAGTTCGTGAGCGGATCACTTTATCAAGCAGTGTTTTTGGGATAGGTTCCCCGGTTTGGTAATGCTTTGCATAGTTACTGATAACTTCAGGGTGTGCAGCCCAGTCTTCCTCAAAGGTTGAGGGAAACTCAACAAAATCACGAGAAACAGCGGTTCCAGCAAGACTCGGATATTTTACGTCAGAAAACATCCCATGTAAGCCATGTCCCATTTCGTGAAACATAGTTGTCACTTCACTGTAGCTTACAAAGGTTGGTTCACCATCAGGTGCCTTTGCAATATTCATGACATTGATAACCACAGGCTTTTGGTTTAATAACTTAGATTGCCCTACAAATGAATTCATCCAAGCTCCACCACGTTTACCTTCTCTTGCAAAATAGTCGGCAAAGAATATCGCGAGGCTTTCACCATTGTTATCGATCAGTTCATAAGCCTTAACATCTGGATGATACACGGGTAAGTCAGGGCGAGCTTTGAAACTTACGCCGTACAGCTTATTCATAGTATAAAAAACACCATTTTCTAAGACGTTATTAAATTCGAAGTACTTTTTCACTTCTGTTTCGTCTAAGTCATAACGAGATTGACGAACTTTTTCAGCGTAGTATGCCCAGTCCCAAGGTTTGATGTCGAACGAGTGCCCTTCGCTTTGAATAAACGTTTTAATATCTGCTGCTTCCTTTTCCACGTTGGAAACAACGGCCGGCACCATGCTGCCAAGCATGTCATAAACTGCTTTAGGGTTTCCAGCCATTTGCTTTTCTAGGCCGTAGTCTGCCCAGCTTTTATACCCTAACAGCGCTGCTTTTTCGGCCCTTAACTGTGCCAGCCGGATGATAATTTGAGTACTGTCATTATCACCTGACTGAGCACGATAAGCAGAAGCTTGCCAAATCTGTTGCCTAAGTGCTCGGTTGGTTAAAGACGCTAAAATAGGTTGGCGAGTTGTGTTGGTAATACCGATTAAGTACTTGTCTTTATGTCCTGCAGCTTCAGCCGCACGTTTAGTGGCAAGAATTTGTCTTTCTGTTAAACCGTCCAATGCGGCTTTATCATCAACAATTACTGATATGGCAGACGTTTCTGCTAATAAGGTTTGTGAAAACTGGGTAGTCAGAGAGGAATGCTCTTCATTGATTTTGCGAATTTTCACCTTATCTTCAGCACTTAGTTTCGCGCCAGCTCGCACAAAGTTGGTGTAGTAAACATCCAATAAACGCTTTGATTCTGAGTCCAGTTCGAGTGTGTTGCGATTATCATAAAGCGACTTTATACGGTCAAATAATGCGGCGTTCAAATTGATGTTATCGCGGTGTTCTGCGAGCATTGGGGCTAGTTCTTTTTGTAATTGACGACGTTTTACAGAGCTATCTGTGCCTATTAAGTTAAAAAACACGCTACTGGTTCGCTTTAGCAGTGCACCACTTTTTTCCATTGCAACTAAGGTGTTTTCAAACGTAGGCGTTGCAGGGTTAGTTGCAATACGCTCGATTTCTTTGAGGTGCTCTGCCATACCCTGCTTAAATGCAGGCATAAAATGTTCATCTTTGATCTGGTCAAACATTGGGGTTTGGTAGATTAAAGTACTGGCGTTGAACAGTGGATTGTGATGGACTGATTCACTTTTCTTAGGCACGCTAGATGCCACCTCCGTTGTATAATTTGAACAACCAGAGACAAAAAGCGTGGAGTAAATCGCAACGGCGATGATGGTCTTTTTCATAAACTTCTCAGTATTTGTTGTAATGTTATAGTGTATCTATTGTGTGTTTGTAGTTGTGTTTTATCGCATAATAATGGCGGTATCATGATTCTTGCATCTTAGGCAGATAAGTGTTTCTTAAGTCAGTTTTTGGGCCGGAAACTTATTATCAATGGCGACAGCATTGTGAGCATGCAAACTTTCTTGGTGTTCAATTTTGAACCAATAATCAACAAACTGTGTGTTTTGCTCTAAAAATTGTTTGACTCGTCGTGCGGCATCTTCACAAAACATTAGGTTTTCTGCATTTAGCTTCGCAAATGCTTGTTCATCTTCACGTTTTACCGCAGTTTGAACTGGGGTGCCAATGGCCTGTTCTAGCGCTTTTATAAGGTTTGGAATGAGTGGCAACGTCCGTTCTGTTAGTTTTACTGTTACGTAAGCGAAAGAGCGCTGGCTATGAGGTGTGGCAATGCTCCCTTTTAGAGAGGTTATCCACGTCATTAGTTCGTGTTTTGAAATCATCTCTTGGGAAAACTGTTCTTCGATCTCTTCACTTAATGCTTGTCTAGAAAGTGCCGCTGAGCAAGGGCAGGTACTTGAATAGGCAATAGTAAGTGATAACTCGTAGCTAAGCTCTGAGTTTATATACTCACAATTAAGCGTGATAGGGTAACTTTGATAGCCGAATTGATCGCTCAACAATGCTGGTTTATCTATGGTTACTTCAAACTGTAACTCAAGCTTGGCCGCTTTGCTCAATCCTTGTTGAGATTGAACCGACTCTTTTAATAACGCTTCAATCGTTTTAATATTCAAAGGAGTCGTACTTAGTATCTCTCTCAAGCGAATGTATAACCGGGACATATGGATCCCTTTCGCCTCAGGTTTATCTAGACTAACAAAAATATTTGCAAGAGCGTTAACCCTTTGGCAGGAGGTGCTTGATATTTCCACTTCTAAAGATATGGCAATTTTTTCCATACCCACCCACTTTAGCGGTAAGGCTGTTGTTGCAAGCTGCCCAGAGGCAACATCAGGTAAAGATACTGTCATATTTATTTCCGACGAGGTTTCTAGGGCCTGTTGATCTTTGCTGTTTGATTTTTGTTCTCCTGAGTGTGTTTTGGTCGCGACGCTCGACTTGCCGCCTAGTAATCTAGGCAAAAGTTGAGCAACAATGAACAAAGCGCACTCAGGTGAACCCAAAGGGCAGCGCTTGATTAGCATTTCTACTGTGTTCTCGCCTGACTCACATAGAATAACTATGCTACGCAGGCTCTGCCTTGTACAAATACCAATCAAACTGCTGCAAAAACAAACTTGAAAGGTAAACATGCCCTAGCGATTAAAAATTAGTGGCATAGCGGCTGTGGGTGTATTAAGCGGTTGTTGGCCGTCATAAACGAGACTGCCATTCACCCAAGTTTTTAAAACTTTTGCTGAAAAACGGTGACCGTCGAATGGGGTCCAGCCACAGTGATAGTGTGTTTTCTGATGGCAAGTGGGTGTTTCATGATGAGGGTTCACGAGCACTAAGTCAGCATAGTATCCTTCGCGAATAAAGCCTCTATCTACAATGTGATACCTTAACGCTGGATTATGTGCAACTTTCTCAACGAGCTGCTCTATAGATAAACGCTGATGATGCACATGGTCGAGCAAGCTTAATAATGCATGTTCAACTAAAGGCAAACCCGCAGGTGCTTGCTGGTAGGGGAGTTGCTTTTCTTGCCAAGTATGAGGCGCGTGATCAGTAGCAATAATATCTATTTGATTATTTCGCACTGCTGCTAACAAAGCATCACGATCGCTTTTCGCTTTAATCGCTGGGTTGCATTTTATTAGGTTACCCTGCAGTGCGTAATCTTCTTGACTGAACCACAAATGATGCACACATGCCTCTGCAGTAATATGTTTGTCGCGAATATCGCCTGAAGGGAATAAGCTCAATTCTTTTTCTGTTGTGATATGCAGTACATGTAAATCGCTACGATATTTTTTCGCTAAAGATACAGCGTACGAAGAGGATGAATAACACGCTTCGGCGTCACGAATGATGGGGTGATCTTGAATTGTTAAACTGCCACTGCGTCCTATGCACATGGATAAGTTCTTTTCAATCACTCTTCCATCTTCACAATGGGTGACAATTAGGGTTGGACTTTCTCTGAAAATTGCGTCGAGTGCTTGTGGATGCTCAACGAGTAGATCGCCTGTTGATGCCCCCATAAAAACTTTAACACCGCAGTACTTCTTCGCATCTAAACGTTTTATTTGTTCTAAATTATCTTCGGTTGCCCCTAAGTAGAAACCATAGTTTGCCAGCGAGCTTCTAGACGCAATCGCGTATTTCTGTTCAAGAGCTTCAATGGTTGTAGTCGCAGGGCTTACGTTTGGCATTTCCATATAGCTGGTGATACCACCTGCCACAGCAGCTCTGGATTCTGAGGCTATATTACCCTTCTGTGTTAAGCCGGGCTCACGGAAATGTACTTGGTCGTCTATCATTCCAGGGAGTAGAAAATAACCTGTCGCATCCACAATATAGTCATTTGGCTGCGCAGTTATTGAGCTTGCAATTTTATTTATTCTGTTTTCAACGATAAGTACATCACATACTTGTGATTGATTCTCGTTGACCACAATTGCATTTTTTATCAGTGTGTTTTTCATATTATAGGGACCTATTTGTCAAGTTTGGCTTTGCAAAGGTTACATAAGCCAGGCAACTCTAAGCGTGCATTTGCAGCTGAAAATCCAGTGCTTTCTACCGCTTTAAATAGATGCTTGGCAGCCTCTTGAACAGAATCTATTTCTTCTATTTGATGGCAGGATCTGCAGACCAAGATCACGGATAGATGGTGATGGCACGCACCATCTAGACTCTTACAGGCTATATATTTATTTGCAGAATGGATCCGGTGTGCCAGATTGACTGACTCTAAGAATTCAAGAATGCGGTACACGGACATTGCTAGAATAGGAGAGTTGGTGCTTTTATTGTATTTGTCAGTAAGTTCATAAGCTGATAGCGGCTCGACTGTTTGCAATAATATTTCTAGCACGCTCTGTCGTTTTTCAGTTAAACGCAGCCCTAACGATTGGCATTTTGCTTGAGCCTGTTTGAGAATAAAGTTTCGTTGAGTTTTGTTCACGGCAATGACGACATAATCCACCTAGATATTGATACAATATAACATATCAAGCATAATTGATACAATATAACATTTATTGGAGTCGTTATGTCTAAACTATCAACAATACCCTTGCTCGTTGCTGCACTGTTACCACCAAGTCTTGTAGCAAAGTCTATAGAAGGTACAGTCGTCAATAAAGCTGGTAAAGGGATTGCAAATGCATCAATTGAGGTCGAAGGAACTGATATTCGCGTACTCACAGATAACAATGGTCATTTTCAAATTTCGGGCGTTGGGCTTGGAAATAAACAAATCCATGTAAGAGCGCCTGGTTTTGCTCATCTGCATAAGGCGCTCACTCTGGATCAAGGTGGCGTTAAAAACGCAATGCTAATGTTAAATCGTTCTCCAATAGAAGTTATAGATATTGTTGCTACCCCTGTACATATGTCGGCGATGGAATCTGCGGTTCCAGTTAGTGTTTTGGCAGGTGAAACATTGCGTAGACAGCAAACTGCTACACTAGGGGATAGTTTAGAAAAATTGCCTGGCGTCAACACAAATTTCCACGCCAAAGTAGCGAGTACACCAATTATTCGAGGTTTGAGTGGCCCGCGAGTGTTGGTGACGCAAAATGGATTAGATGTCAGCGATGTATCTAGAGTTGGTCCTGATCACTCAGTCGCCTCTGAAGCCTCAACGGCTCAACAAATCGAGGTGTTGCGGGGACCTGCAACTCTTTTTTATGGTAGTGGTGCGATTGGGGGAGTGGTTAACGTCGTCGATACAAGAGTTCCAACCGATAATGCAACTCGCGGAGAATGGAATCTGGAAAGTAACTCTGTTGATGACCAAAATACAGCCTCGTTTAATGCGACATCGGGTATTGGTTCTGTGGCTTTATATGTTGATGCATTCTGGCGAGAATCTAATGATTACGAAGTACCTGTTCCTGCTGAAATTCATGAGCATAGTGAAAGGAATAACAGTGGTGAACATCACTATAAAGTAGCAAATAGTGCTGAAGAGTCTAATGGTTTTACGGTTGGCTCAAGTTACTTATTTGACCAAGGTTATGTCGGTGTGGCTGTTGAGAAATTTAACCGCAAATACGGCATTCCGGGACATACGCATGGCGATGAAGAAGCACATCATGAGGCTGAAGAGCAGGTTTTTGCGGACTTAGCACAAACAAAAGTGCAACTATTAAGCGAGTACAAGTTTAACAAAGGTTGGCTTGATAAAGTGAATGTGCGTGCTGGTTTTACAGAGTATGAACATGCTGAAGTTGAGCACGGCATGGTTGGAACAACATTTAAGAATGATACCAATGAGTTAAAAGTTGATTTACTACATCAGCCTCTGTCCGCTTGGACTGGTGGCGTAAGCTTACATTACAAACATAGTGATGTTGAGGCTCAAGGTAGTGAGGCGTTTACGCCGCCATCTGATACCCAAACACTTGCGATAGGGGTAATGGAGGAAAGGCGGTTTGGTGATTTTTTAGTGCAGTTAGGTGGTCGTATTGAGCAAGTGGAGATCACCGCAAGTAATGTGCCTTTACCGAGTATTGATGCCCACTCGCACGATACTGAAATGCATGACCACATCGGTCACGATTCAGAAGCAACAAAGGTATATGCGGTTGAGCATCAGTTTACCCCTGTCAGTTTATCTTCGGGTCTTGTATGGGACTTTGCGCAAAATTATAACCTTGGGTTATCTGTTTCACACTCTGAACGAGCTCCTTCTTCATCGGAGTTATTTTCCTTTGGTCCTCACATAGGAACTGGCACTTACGAGGTAGGAGCGTTGTTCAAAATGGATGAGCACGGTCATTTTGAACTCGATGAGCAAGGCATAGCGCTAGAAAAGTCGCACAATATTGATATTACACTGCGAAAAACCCAAGGCGATATAGGCTTTATTTTTAATGCTTTTTACAACCAAGTAGATAACTACTACTATCAAATAGAAACTGGGTTGTACGCCGAGAGCGGCGATAGTCACGACCACAATCATGAACATGAGCACGATCATGCTTCCGAATTACCTATTTATTTATTCAAGACAGATGATGTGGTTTTGCACGGTTTTGAAGCGCAAGTTGCTTGGCAATTGAGCGACGAGTTGAAAGTTGATGTTTTCTCTGACTTTGTGCGCGCCAGATTAGAAGAAGGCGGCGATTTACCTCGTACACCACCTCTGCGCTTTGGGTCGCAGTTAAGCTATCAGACGGATAATCTCAGTGCACATATCCACATTACTCGATATCAAGAGCAGGACCGGATTGCACCAGAAGAAACCGCGACCGACGGATATACCTTAGTTGATGCTAGCATCTCTTATGATCTTTCTGTGTTAAATCAAGATCTCTCTATTTATCTTAGAGGGAGCAATCTGACGGATACAGAAGCACGAGTACATAGTTCATTCTTAAAAGATATAGGCCCTCGTCCGGGACGCAGTTTCGCGCTTGGTATTCGCGGCTATTTTTAGTTTTAGCAGGTTAAACCATTGTGTACCTGTTAGTTAAAGCCACACTGGTACACAAGTCACTGAGTTTTACAACAACATAAATCTTATCTATATGTAGCACGAGATTATTACTGACACGACTACGATCAGCAGGAGAAATTATGGTTTCACGTCGAGGGTTTTTAAGGGGGGCTGGCACCCTCGCATTTATCGGCCTTTCTAAAAGCGCATTTGGCAGAGTGTCACTATTAGACTTTAACACAATGATAGCTGGGTATGGACCGTTGATCACCGACCCCAATGGTTTACTCGATTTGCCCCAAGGTTTCAGTTATCAAATAGTATCAAGCCTTGGAGATAAAATGTCCGATGGTTTTACTGTACCTGACAAAGCCGATGGTATGGGTTGTATTGCTTTAGATGAAGAACGGGTTGCATTGATCCGCAATCATGAATTGAAACCAACAGATTTAGCAAAAGCCGAGGACAGTATTCGTCACCATAAAAGTGAGCTTGCTTTTGATACAAATGGCTCAGGCATCGCGCTTCCTGGTGGCACAAGTCATATTGTGTATAACCTAAAAACACGCCAAAAAGAACAAGAATATTTATCCTTGGTTGGCACTATTCGTAACTGTTCTGGTGGAATAACGCCTTGGGGGAGTTGGCTTACTTGTGAAGAAACAACTGCAACTAAAAATGATGGTTTTACACAAGATCACGGATATATTTTTGAAGTACCAGCGACTGCAAAGGGTTTAATTAAGCCACAACCTCTAAAAGCAATGGGGCGGTTTAATCATGAAGCCGCTGCTGTTGATCCCAAAACAGGTATTGTTTATCTCACGGAAGACCGGGGAGACAGCGTTTTTTACCGCTTTATTCCAAACGAAAAGGCAAAGCTCCACAAAGGAGGGAAATTACAAGCGATGGTAGTGAAAGAAAGCCCGCAATTTGATAGTCGAAATTGGAATAAAAAAGCGATGCCACTTCATCAGGAGTTTACTGTTGAGTGGATAGATTTGGACGACCCACAAAGTGCTAAAGACGATTTACGGATCCGTGCTTATCGAAGTGGAGCTGCGCTATTTGCTCGAGGTGAAGGGATCCATTGGGGTGAAAAAGAGCTGTACTTTTGCTGTACCAATGGCGGAAAAAAGCAGCTAGGGCAAATCATGAAGTATCAGCCATCTGAGTTTGAGGGAACAGAAAAAGAACGCCTCAATCCAGGAAAGTTGTCTTTATTTGTCGAAAGCACTAGCCAGTCTCTCTATAACTTTGGTGACAATCTTACCGTGTCGCCACAAGGACATTTAATTGTTTGTGAGGATCAGTATTCCGATGTTGTAAATAACTACCTAAGAGGTGTAACACCAGAGGGAGAACTCTATAATTTTGCGCGGCTAGCTAAGCAAACTGAGCTCGCCGGCGCTTGTTTTTCACCAGACGGCAAAACTTTATTTGTTAATGTGTACTCACCAACGACAACATTGGCGATTGTGGGACCATGGGAGCACTTTAATCAAGCAAAAATAAATAGCCTCTCTAATTTTAATTTGTTGAATTAGGGCTTGTTGACCTTTTCGCTATTTGGTTTATGTTCTCATAAGTGTATTTTGGTCGCGACGCTCAACTTGCTGCTGAGTAATCTAAGCAAAATTTAAATCGTGAAAGTGAGCTATTAATATTGATGCTATTATCAATGAGGCTCCTTTTCTTTACGTTGTCTTGTCGTTAAATTATCAGCCACAAATGCACCTCGTTGCCCTCTGGTTTTTGCTGGTCCAACGGTACTATCTTTTAAAGTTTGTAGCTCAGTACTGGCATTTAGTGCAGCACCAAAAATAATGATATATGCGCTCAAATATAACCACATCATCATAATGACGACGCCTCCCAATGAACCATAAGTTTCATTGTAAGAAGCGAACTGCGCGACATAATATGAAAATCCCAATGACGCCAGGATCCATAAACCGGTTGCAGTAAACGAGCCGAGTGTTATCCAGCGCCATTTTGCGGCTCTGCGATGTGGCGCATAACGATAAACAAACGCTAAGGAAAAGTGAAATAGTACCGCTAAAATAGACCAAGTAATTAGCTGTATTACAGAGTCCAGTGCTGTGGTAAATCCTACGAGGTTAAGCACAATCGGTAAAATTCCGATAATAGACAACGCCACAATCGCGACGAAAATCGCCCCCACAGAAAACAAAAAGCGTACCACTAGCGCTTGTAAAAACTGCCTTTTATTATGCTCATGATACGTAATGTTGCAGGCTGTGATCAACGCTTGGCAGCCTTTACTGCTACTCCATATTGTTAAAAAGAGGGTAAAAATAGCACCTAAACTTAGGCTTGCCTGCGATTTTTGAGTGAGCGCTTTGAGTTGTTGCAACATAATTTCTTGACTGGATGGTGGTAAGAGTTCAATAAGCGGCAGTAGCTGATCAACCATTTCTGCAGGAGAAGAAAAATAGGCATAGATAGAAACAACGGCCGCTAACGCAGGAAATATTGCCAGCAGGGCATAAAATGCCACTCCAGCGGCAACCAGAGATAAATTATCTTGGGATAAGCTGTGGTATAGCCGTTTACTGACATCCCACCAACCGAGTGCTGGAATATCGCTTGGCCTGTCTGCATTAAAGCCATGTTTATGAGCTGCCATTGGTCTTTCCTAAATCAATTCTGGGCCTGTTGATCTAAAGTGATATACAGCAAAAGGTCTGCCAATCTCGTTTGGCGTTATATTTGCTACTAGTCAACTCGTGACCTTATGAATAAAAACCCAAAGAGTGCAATATGGAAATCAATAATCTTATTAAAAATCAAATGACTAATATGATTCAGGCGGCAGCTTCTCGCGAAGTGACTGAGGCCGTGAGCACATCAGATACGCTAAGTTTAAGCGCACAGGTTGTGCACTTTTTACAAACCGCATGGCAATTATTACCTGCTTTGGCGTTGGGAATTGTGGTTATTGTGCTTTGTTATTATTTAGCACGGCCAATCTCTTATCTTTTGATTAAGCCCATAGGTTATGTCAGTAAAAGTCGATTATTACATCTCGTCACTCGCCGTTTTATCAGTGTGTTAGTCATATTTTTTGGTATTTATATCTTTTTGCGCTTGGCCGGGTTGAGTGAGTTTGCCGTCGCAGTAATGAGTGGTACTGGGCTTGTCGGTCTTATTCTTGGGTTTGCGTTTCGTGATATCGCCGAGAACTTTATTTCGAGTATGCTAATTAGTGTCCAACGCCCGTTTAGAATTGATGACGTTATTGAAGTGGATAACCGTTTGGGGATCGTTAAAAAAGTCACCGCCCGCGCAACCACCTTAGTTGATTACGATGGTAATCACATTCAAATACCCAATGCTACCGTCTACAAGAATGTAATTAAAAACTTTACTGCCAACCCCAAAACACGTGGACACTTTAAGATTGGTATTGGCTATGACAACGATATTCGCCTGACGCAGCAAATTGCAATTGACTTACTTAAAGAGCAAAGTGCGGTTTTAAACGACCCGCCACCTCAGGTTCTACTTGAAGCCTTAGGCTCCGCGACTATCAATCTTACCATTTATTTTTGGGTCAATAGCGAACAACATAGCCCGATCAAAGTGGCGTCTCAACTCATGCGAGAAACCGTTAATTGCTTTACAGAACACGGTATAAGCATGCCTGATGATGCTAGAGAGCGGATAATCATAGCTGCGAATACTGAAACACAAGGAGTAAACAAAGAAGCGACCAGTAATTCGAGTAGCAGAACGCCTGTGAAACAAAAGAACAAAACCACAGCAAGTGCAGTAGATGCGGATATTGACGATGTGAGTAGCGATGCGGATGAGATCAGAGAGCAAGCAGAGCGCGCTCGAAGCCCAGAAGAAGGGGACAATATAATTTAGCAGTAAATTAGGTTAAGTGTTGAAATGTGTCATGGCTGATTTAGATTATTTCGGACTGTCGACTCATCACCCTAATCTAGATAAACAACGCTATCGAGCTTTACGTACTCGATAGCAAAATACTGGTTTCACTATTTAAAATGCCATCAATCTCTCGAACTTGCCTCAGTACACCATCGAATTTACTGAGGTTAGCAGCTTGCACTTCAGCGATTAAATCCCATGCCCCGTTCGTGGTATGAATTTTACTGAGTTCGGGGATCCCACGCAGTGCATTGATCACTTGAGTAGTGGATTTACCGATCACTTCTATCATCATGATAGCGCGCACCAGCTCGGACTCGATATATTCATGAACCCGCACTGTAAAGCCTAGAATTGCACCACTGGAAATGAGTCTATCTAAACGGTTTTGTACGGTTCCGCGAGACACATCGAGCGTAGTGGCTAAAGTTGAAATGGCTGCTCGGCCATCTTTGCGCAATTCAGCAATCAAGGCTTTGTCAAGCGCATCATATAAGTAAGGAGTCATAGTACAGCTTTGTGGTTTTTGTCATGATTAGTCTATTTGTATAATTCAACTTAGCAAAGTGATAGAAAATTGCACTAATTGTATAAGATTTTGGCATTTAAATCGTCTTATGGTGTGGTTACACTGATATTGTGTAAGACAACGCCCAAATCAAATAATGAGTGCAGTATGACAACGATATTTCAAGCACCACGAGCGGTGGTGATGATCCGCCCACACCATTTCACTTCGAACCCGCAAACCATGCAAGATAACGCATTTCAGCAAGTATGCAGTGAAAACAACCCTAACAACAGAGCCTATGTTGAGGTCAGTAACGCCGTGCAAGCGTTAGAGTTGGCTGGCGTGAAAGTGCACTTATTTGAAGATACCTCCACAGACACGCCAGACTCGGTCTTTCCAAATAACTGGTTTTCGACCCATAGCGATGGTCAGTTAACGATTTATCCTATGTACGCCTTGAATCGACGATTGGAGATCCGTCGCGATATTATCGATTTTCTGAGTGCTCACTATCAGGTGACAAACATCAACGATTATAGTCATCTAACTGCTGAAGAAATATTCCTTGAAGGCACCGGCTCTATGGTTATCGATCATCAAGCAAAAGTGGCCTATGCGGTAGAATCCAAGCGCACCAACGCCGTGTTAGTTAATCAAGTTTGCGAGCAGTTGGGGCTACAGGCAGAGATATTTAATGCCTATGATAAGAATGAAGTGTCTGTTTATCACACCAATGTCTTAATGTGTGTCGCCACCGATTTCGCCATGATATGCCTAGATATGGTGCCAGAATATCAGCGGGCACAGCTTATCAATCGTTTTACGCAAAGCGGCCACACCCTGATTGCGCTATCTTATCAGCAGATCCAACATTTTTGCGGCAACGCGATTGAGTTGCAAGGAAGCATGGGGCGCATACTTGCGCTTTCCACAACGGCTTATCAGGCGTTGTTGCCTGAGCAAATTGCTGTCATTGAAAAGTCAGCTAAGCTAGTTGTTATCGATATACCCACAATTGAAGCCGCAGGTGGCTCGGTGCGTTGTATGATTGCTGGAGTCCATTTAAATAACCGTTAAATAATACTAGGGCCTGTTTACCTTTCAAGAAGATCAACAGGCCCTAGATAAACGGCAAATAATAATAAAACAGGAATCGCCTATGTTTGAAAGTGCAGTTAAGAGTATCAATGGGCTTTTATGGGGAGAAGGCCAGATACTTATTTATATCCTGCTATTTGCAGGGTTTTGGTTCACTATTCTTTTGCGAGGGATACAAATTGTAAAGTTTCGCCATATGTTTAGCCTGTTACGGGGCAGCAGTCAGGGTGATGACAATACGATCAGTTCTTTTCAAGCGTTATGCACGGGGCTATCAGCTCGAGTTGGAACCGGTAACCTTGCAGGTGTTGCAGTTGCTATTTCTCTTGGTGGCAGTGGTGCGATATTTTGGATGTGGATGATAGCCATTTTGGGGATGGCAACAGGCTTTGCCGAAAGTGTACTTGGGCAAGTCTATAAAGTGCGAGATAGCCAAGGTGAGTTTAGAGGTGGTCCTGCTTATTATATTCACATGGGATTGGGAAGTCGGGCGTTTGCAGTATGTTTCGCCTTTTGCTTGTTTTTGGGATATGGATTTACCTTTAGCGCGATGCAAACCAATACCATCACCGATGCGCTCAATAATGCGTTTGATATTCCAACCTTATATTCAGGTATTGTGATCACAGTCCTTGCCGGCTCTATTATTCTTGGTGGCTTCAAAGCGATTGCACGATTTGCTGAAAAGGTAGTGCCAGTAATGGGATTAGTCTTTGTCCTTGCGGCCATTACTATTACCGTGATGAATTACTCGCAAGTCCCTGCCATGATCAAAGATATTTTGCTTTCAGCTTTTGGCTTGCAAGAAGCGGGCGCTGGCGCACTTGGCGCAGCTATCAAAAATGGTATTCAGCGTGGGCTCTATTCTAACGAGGCGGGAGCGGGTAGTGTGCCGCACGCATCGGCAAGTGCGTCGCCAATTCCCAATCACCCCGTGACCCAAGGTTATATCCAAATGCTAGGCGTATTCTTTGATACCATCGTGTTGTGTAGTTGTACTGCTGTCATAATTCTATTGGCAGATATAGATATTGGCAGTGAGATGGAAGGCATACGGCTGACGCAATCTGCGATGACCGCGCATTTAGCAACTGGGGGCGTGTACTTTGTCGCGGCGGCGATCACTTTGTTTGCTTTCACCTCTGTAGTGGCTAATTACGCCTATGCTGAAAGTAACTTACACTTATTCCATCTGGACAATAAAGTTGGCCGTTCAATTTATACCGCATGCTACTTGTCTATGATGTTGTGGGGCGCTTCGGCAACGCTAAAACAGGTATGGGATCTTGCCGACATCGCATTGGGTTTAATGACGGTGGTGAATGTTATTGCCATCGTGCGCCTTACACCCACTATCTTGGCGGTTACGGCCGATTATCATCTGCAAAGAGCAAAAGGGAGAGAACCTGTATTCGAAGTCGATAAGGTCAAAGTGCAAGGAGTTACTGAGTCTGGCATTTGGGGTAATATTAATGCGAAGAGTTCAGCCTAATACGTTTTAGATGGAATAAATAAAGGCCGAATTTTCCGGCCTTTATTTATTTTTGACAAGAGAGTTTAGATGAACCGTCAGTGACGAAGTTATCTAACCTCAATAGGTATATAACCACTTACCAGCCGTCGTAACGCTTTCTACGAGATAAAAATAGCGTCAGGATCACACCGATAATAATGCCACTGATCCCGATGATGCCACCGTAAGTGAGCAACTGGTGTTGCTCTTTTTGGACTTTTTGCTGCTGTGCTAAACGCTCATCTTGTAGTTGCTTTTCAAGCCCTGAAATAGTGTCTTGAAGTGAAGCATTTTCAGCTAGCAAATTGGTATTGTTTTGCTGCAGCATTGGAAGCTGCTGCTGGGCGTCGTTCAGCGCCTCTTGGGTTTCCACCAAGGTTTGGTTAACCGCCTCTAATTGTTGCTTTAAACCTGGCTCCGTGGTGACAAATTTACTTTCTACCCAACCTTCTCTTGCTTTGTCGTCTTTAATTTGGACAAACTCGTCATTAGCGCCACTCAAAATAGTGATTGGCGTACCAGCATCAACAGAACCTAAAATTCGATAATTTTTACTTGGACCTGTATGCATGAAAATAAAAAGATTGTCACTAATATAGCCGTTTGGTGTTGCCGTGTTTACTGTGCTATTTTCGTCTGGCTCTTCGGCAAAGCTTATAAAGCTGGTGAAGAGCAGGCTCGCAATGATAAATTGCTTAAAGTTGAACATGCGTGGGCCTTTTATTCTTTGGGTCGTAAAGTTTACAAAATAGTAGGGATTTCGCGGCCTAATAGCAAGGCTTTGTTTATTTTGAATGGCGCGAAATAATTGATTACATAATGAAAATTGCAGCATTTAACGCAATGATTCGGTGTTATTAATCCGCTGACGTTCAGCGAAATTAGCCCGACTATCTATTGATTTAGCGCATATTTGGTGCACTTCTCATCGGATAAAAAGATTGCAAACTTAGCCTCCTTTGTATATTTTGATCCTCCCTTAGACAAATAGGTAAAACACTGCCCTAATGGACACTGAAATAGAACTGAAATTTTTGGTTTCAGATAATGAAGTTCCGCTGATCCCTGCACTCATCACACAGTTTGCAAAAACGGTCACTAACAAGCCTGCTAAAAACTTAACTAACGCCTACTTTGACACGCCAAATCGTGAATTGCGTGCGCTAGATATCGGCCTAAGAACGCGTTGTTGCAATGATGAATGCGAGCAAACGATTAAGCTTGCGGGAGAAGTTGTAGGAGGGTTACATCAACGACCTGAGTACAATTTACCTATTCAATCAGGACGTCCTGACTTGTTAGCGTTTGACGCGAATATTTGGCCTCACGGCATGCAACTTGAGTCTATCGCAGAAAACATATTCCCGATCTTCAGTACGAATTTCATTCGTCGAACTTGGTTAATCGAAACGGATTCAGGAACCAAAATCGAAGTCGTGTTGGATAAAGGGGAAATAGCAGCCCAAGGGAAGATGGAGCCAATCAATGAGCTTGAAATAGAGCTCATTGAGGGAAACAAAGAAGATCTTTTCTTATTAGCCGATCACCTAATTAAACAGGCTGGTATGCGTTTGGGACTATACTCAAAGGCCGCCAGAGGGTATCGAATTGCCGATGATAAGCCTCTAAAACCAAATAAGTTTATAGGGTTTGTACCGCTCAAATCTCAGGTAACGCAAGAACAAGCGCTAATTGCGACAGTCAGTTATGGTATTCAGTTCGTCCAGAAGCATGAGCAGTGTTATTTTAATAAACCAAGTCTCAAGACATTAAAACGTGTTATTGATGGAGTCTCGCTTATCCGCCACGCGTTTTGGTTGTTCGATGATATCGTTGATAAAAGCTCGACTGAGAGTATTCGCAATGAGTTAAAATGGTTGTTGTCAGAACTTGCCTGGGTCGAAAATGCAATTCATTTAAAAACCTATACCTCAAAGCGTCATGCTTATCATAAGAAACTTAATCAGTTTCCTGAATTGGCGCAGGTCATTACCGATTTACAAGATGTTCAGCCGACACCGACGGACATTGAAGATTTATTTCATTGCACCCGCTATAACCGTTTGATCCTTTCACTTACTCGCTGGCTGGTTGATAGAGCGTGGCGTAAAAACTGGGATCAAAAAGCACTGAGTGCAGCAGAGCTACCTGTCACAGAAATCGCAAGCCAATTATTTGATAAAGACTGGCAAGAGTTGAAAAACTTGCTTCCACAGGATAAATCGCTTTCTGAAAAAGATTATTTACATGTGAGAATAAAGTTAGAAAACACGCTACTAAGCGGTAACTGTCTGGGCAAGCTTTACGATAAAGAAGCGCGCAAAGCGTTTAGAACGCCTTGGATTGATATCGTTTATGGTATTTATGAGCTAGAAACACTGGCGTATTTATATCAGCTTTGCCAAAGCCAAAACGCAGACGAACTGCAAGAAGTGCAGGCATGGCTTAAGCAAAAATCAGACTTTTTGATAAGTGCTATGGAGCAAAGTCGACAGTCTTCCATGCATAGCGAACCATATTGGTTCTAACCAGATTAAGCGGGGTTTTATCCCGCTTTTTTGTACCACTTCATTACAATCAATACTGCAAATATCAGGTGATGAACTAAACTTGGGTGTATCAATTCTGAGGTAGCCCAATGATCGATATTGACGATAAAGTGCTGAATGATTTGCGCGGCGGATTTAACTTACCTGCTAAGCCTGAAATATTACAAGCCTTACAAAATGAATTATCACAACCGGAGCCTGAGTTATTTACCGTGGCGGAGATTATTGCGGCGGATGTTGGTGCGTCAGCTGCGGTGTTAAAGGTAATTAATTCACCCGCTTATGGTCTTGCCCGTACAATCACAGATATAAAACAAGCAGTGATGTTTTTGGGCGTTAACTGTATTACGCAGCTAGTGACTGGGTATTTGCTTAAAAATGCGTTTGAGCAGTCAAAGTGCTGTATTTCACTGCAGCAGTTTTGGGATAACGCTGCGGATATTTCAAAAGCGGCGATGGTGGTTGGACATCATTTGAAGGCGTCATTACCCATGGAGAATTTGCAGCTGCTCGGACTGTTTCATGATGCCGGGATCCCAGCAATGGCCGTAAAATATCCTGACTACGCTGAGGTAATAAAGCAGTCTATAGAGCGACCTGAGCAAACGCTTATTTACTACGAGCAGCAAAAGTATCCAGTGCCTCACACTGTGATAGGCTACTTTCTTGCGACGTCTTGGCACTTACCTAAAGAAATATGCCAGATGATTTTGCGCCACCATGACGTTAGCTATCTTGAAGAGCAAAAAGATGCGCAGCATGTGCAAACCTTTGCGGCACTTAAACTGGCTGAAAACCTCTGTTTTGAAGCAAAACACTTTAGAAGCGCAGCAGATTGGTATCTATTTAAAGATAAGGTGATGATTGAGCTTAATTTGCATGAAGATGAGTATCAAAACTTAAAAGATGATGTCGATGAAGTATTTATCGGATAGGGGATTATCCACAGGCATTAAAAAAGGCGCACTTGGCGCCTTTTTTACTTTTTGCTGCAGGGGATTATAGGCCTGCAGCCGCACGTAGTGCGTCAGCTTTATCTGTTGCTTCCCAAGGGAACTCTTCACGACCAAAGTGGCCGTAAGCAGCAGTAGGCTGATAAATTGGACGCTCAAGGTCTAGCATAGTGATTAGACCGTAAGGGCGTAAGTCGAAGTGCTCGCGGATAAGTTCGATCAAACGCGACTCATCAAGCTTAGCTGTACCGAAAGTTTCTACGCTGATAGAAGTAGGCTCAGCAACACCGATTGCGTAAGACACTTGGATCTCACACTTGTCAGCAAGGCCAGCGGCAACAATGTTCTTTGCAACGTAACGCGCTGCGTAAGCAGCAGAACGGTCAACTTTTGATGGATCTTTACCTGAGAATGCACCACCACCGTGACGTGCCATACCGCCGTATGTATCTACAATGATTTTACGACCAGTTAGACCACAGTCACCCATAGGACCACCGATAACGAAACGGCCAGTTGGGTTGATGAAGAACTTAGTTGCTTCAGTGATAAGCTCTGCAGGTAGTGTAGGCTTGATGATAGTTTCCATCACCGCTTCTACAAGGTCAGCTTGTGATACCGAATCACAGTGCTGTGTAGATAATACGACCGCGTCGATACCTACTGCTTTACCGTTTTCGTACGCGAATGTTACCTGAGACTTAGCGTCTGGACGTAACCAAGGTAGCGTGCCGTCTTTACGAACTTGCGCTTGGCGCTGAACTAGACGGTGTGAGTAAGTGATAGGCGCAGGCATAAGTACGTCAGTTTCGTTACACGCGTAACCAAACATTAGGCCTTGGTCACCAGCACCTTGCTCTTCTGGACGAGTACGGTCAACACCTTGGTTGATATCAGGTGATTGTTTACCAATCGTGTTAAGGATTGCACATGAATCAGCGTCAAAGCCCATGTCTGAATGTGTGTAACCAATTTCACGCACGGTCTTACGAGTTAATTCCTCGATATCAACCCAAGCGCTAGTCGTGATTTCACCACCAACCATAACCATACCGGTTTTAACGTAAGTTTCACACGCAACACGTGCTTTTGGATCTTGCTCAAGGATGGCATCTAGAACCGCATCAGAGATCTGATCGGCGATTTTATCCGGATGACCCTCAGAAACAGATTCAGAAGTAAATAAATGTTTAGCCATTGTATTTATGCTCACAAATATTGCGCTTCACAAACATCAGGAACAGCGCGAAAAATTAAGGGGCGTATTCTAACCAAAAAACCTAGGCATTGACTAGTTATTTTACGCCTAGACGTCCAAAATTGTGCAAACTTTTTTAATGGTCGGAAAAAGTCCGTCTGTACCCGTTTTTTTATGGCCTTTGCCGTTGCAGTTAGCCATATAAATAAGTAAGAATGGGCTCAAACCCCCGCGAAACACATTTAAAGGTAGGAGAATTCATGCCATCTCGCAAAGAACTTGCTAATGCAATTCGCGTTCTTTCCATGGACGCTGTACAAAAGGCCAAGTCTGGCCACCCTGGAGCCCCTATGGGCATGGCGGACATCGCAGAAGTACTTTGGCGCGATTTTTTAAAGCACAACCCAAGTAATCCTGAGTGGTTCGACAGAGATCGCTTTGTATTATCAAACGGTCACGGCTCGATGTTAATTTATTCATTGTTGCATTTGTCGGGTTATGACTTATCAATTGATGACATCAAAAACTTCCGTCAGCTACACTCAAAAACACCAGGCCATCCAGAGTATGGTTATGCGCCGGGTATTGAAACTACTACAGGCCCATTAGGCCAGGGTATTACTAATGCGGTAGGTATGGCGATTGCTGAAAAAGCATTGGCTGCACAGTTTAACCGTGAAGATTACGACATCGTTAATCACTATACCTATGCTTTTTTAGGTGATGGTTGTTTGATGGAAGGTATCTCACACGAAGCTTGTTCACTTGCGGGTACCCTTGGTCTTGGCAAACTGATTGCATTTTGGGATGACAACGGTATTTCAATCGACGGTGAAGTTGAAGGTTGGTTTAGCGACGATACACCAAAACGCTTTGAGTCTTATGGCTGGCATGTTATCGCCGGTGTTGATGGTCACGATAGCGATGCGATTAAAGCGGCAATCGAAGCGGCGCAAGCAGAGTCTGACAAACCAACCCTTATCTGTTGTAAAACGGTTATCGGTTATGGTTCACCAAACAAGTCTGGTAGCCATGATTGTCACGGTGCACCGCTAGGTGATGATGAAATCAAAGCAGCACGTGAATTCCTTGGTTGGGAGCACGGCGCATTTGAAGTACCGGAAGATGTGTACGCGAAATGGGACGCAACAGCACGTGGTCAAAATCAACAAAGTGACTGGCTGATTAAGTTCACTGAATACCAAATGCATTATCCTGAGCTTGCTGCTGAGTTTGAGCGTCGCATGAAAGGCGAGCTTCCAGCAAACTGGTCTGAGAAAACAGAAGCGTATATTGCAGAGCTTCAAGCGAATCCTGCAAACCCAGCAACTCGTAAAGCATCACAAAATGCATTGAATGCTTTTGGTCCAATTCTACCTGAGTTTATGGGTGGCTCTGCTGACCTTGCGGGTTCTAACTTAACACTTTGGGATCAATCTAAAGGCTTAACGGCAGAAGATGCTGCGGGTAACTATATCTTCTACGGTGTGCGTGAATTTGGTATGTCTGCCATTATGAATGGTATTGCGCTACATAGAGGCTTTATCCCTTACGGTGCGACATTCCTAATGTTTATGGAATACGCGCGTAATGCCGTACGTATGGCTGCATTGATGAAACAAAGAAGCATCTTTGTGTATACTCATGATTCAATCGGTCTTGGTGAAGATGGTCCAACACACCAACCAGTAGAACAAATGGCGAACTTACGTACTACGCCAAACCTTGCGAGCTGGCGTCCATGTGACCAAGTTGAGTCAGCAGTTGCTTGGCAGCAAGCTGTTGAACGCGCTGATGGCCCATCTGCACTTGTATTTACCCGTCAGGGCCTTGCGCAGCAGCCTCGTACCGCTGAGCAGGTTGCAGCGATTAAGCAAGGTGGTTATGTACTATCTTGTGATGGTGAGCCTGAAATCATCCTTATTGCAACCGGTTCTGAAGTGCAACTTGCAGTTGAGTCTGCGGATAAGCTTCGTGCAGAAGGTAAAAAGGTACGTGTTGTGTCTATGCCTTCAACGGACATTTTTGATGCGCAATCTCCAGCATACAAAGAAAGCGTACTACCAAGCTCAGTAACGCGTCGCGTCGCTATCGAAGCGGGTATTGAGGACTTCTGGTACAAATATGTAGGCCTAAATGGTGCTATAGTTGGTATGACAACGTTTGGTGAGTCAGCGCCTGCTGATGAGCTATTCAAGCTATTTGGCTTTACGGTAGAAAATATCGTTGAGAAGGCAAACGCATTGTTTGCATAATCAAAGAAAAGAAACAAAAAACCCATGCCATGCATGGGTTTTTTTATGCTTAGGGGTTTTGCTAAACCCCTTAAAGTTTTGAGACTGTTTCCTGCTCAAAGCTCAGGTTAGATAGCTAAACCTTAAACTGTTCTACCGATAAGCGTAACTCTTCGGCGAGTTTGGCAACCTCAGAACTAGAGATTGAGGTCTGGCTTGCGCCTTCAGCTGTTTGCTCTGCGATTGTTACAATCGATTCTAAACGTTCACTAATTTCCTGTGCTACTTGTTGTTGCTCATTCGCCGCGTTTGCAATCTCTTCACTCACATCATGAGCCTGAGAAACGGCTGCAGTGATAGAGTTTAGTGCTTCATTAGCAAGGTCGCTCTGAGTTACGCACGACTCCGCCTGCTGCTTGCCTTTCGACATCGCGCCTACTGCTTCTTCGGCACCGGCTTGTAAGGATTCAATCATTGCTTGAATTTCTTGAGTCGACTCTTGAGTTTTACTTGCAAGCGAGCGTACTTCGTCTGCCACTACAGCGAAGCCACGACCTTGTTCACCCGCACGGGCGGCTTCGATTGCAGCGTTTAGTGCAAGGAGGTTAGTTTGCTCGGCAATGCCACGGATAACATCCAAAATACTACCTATCGACGCGCTGTCTTGATGTAGTTTGTTAATCACGCGAGAGGCTTCATCCACTTCTCTTGCGAGTTGCTCAATAGTGTGTTTGTTCTCATGTGAGATGCCTTTAACACGCTCAGCTTCTTTATCAGCATTTTTAATTTCCTGTAGTGCTTGATGTGCGCTGTTGCTTACACCGTGAGAAGTGCTACTCATCTCAGTTGTAGCGGTAGCTGCTTGCTCTACCTGTGCCTGCTGATTCTTAATTGCTTGGCTGGATTCCGTAGTTATAGTCGATGTTTCTTCGGACGCTGCAGCAAGCTGCGTCGAACGAGAAATAATGCCAGTGATAAGTTCACGTAAGCTAGAGATTAGGGTGTTACAGCTTCTAGATAATTCACCAAACTCATCTTTTGCTGTGTCATCTAAGCGCTGTGTCATATCGCCACTGGCGACAATGTTTAAGACTCGATTTACTTCCGATAGCGGTTTTGTGATACGACTAACGGTAATGTAGGCAACACCGACGGCCATTAACGTTGCTACTATCATACCAATCCAAGTCCATAGGTTTGCTGTGCCTACATCGGCACGTACCCCTTGTTGTAAGTTAAAGGCGACTTGGCTCGCTTCAGAGAGTAAATCATCTAGCTGAGATAGGGCTGCTTTTGTGGTTTTTTCTGCATTGGTTAGTTCTTTACGTGTCTCGGCTATCGCATTGATCAAGCGTTTTTGATTTTCCGTGATGCTGTTGCTGCCAGTAACTGCATCTTTCAAATTAGTGTAATAGCCTTCGAGATCAGCAAACAAACTACTATCAAGCGCGCTAACGGGGCCACGCATCAAATCAATATTGCGACCTAGCTCTTCAACGAGGTAGCTTTGATCCCTACTTACGATTTCCAGTGTATTGATGTCTTCAACAGTAACAATATCATTGGCGCTAGTCACAACAGAAGAAAAGTTATTTTCTAAGTTATTTGCAGCTTGAAAAGCACGTTTGTCAGCATCTTCTAAGCCATCCAAATCAATGATATCAACCGTCACCATAGTCGCATCTTCTGCGGCAACATCGATAGTAGATAACTGCTCTTTTAATTTGTCCCGTAACGAAAGCTCAGTTGTTTTCTCGTTTACCAAGCTGTTCATGGCTTTTACGAACGCATCATAACTTTTGCCAACATCACGACTGCTTGAGGCCAATTTATTATTAGCGGCAACGACCTGTTGCAGCTCTGAATAGGTTTTGTCGAAGATCTTCTGGCGCTCTTTAAATTGCTGTTTTAGCGTCGCCAGTTCAGTCTCTGAACGCGCGTAAAAACTTCCCTGAGCCATTTTGCTCATTAAAGTAAACTCTACTTGCAGCGCAGAGCTTTTAGAGAGAGCTGGTAAAGACAGGTTATTAACCTGTTGAGTTGAGTTGTCAATGTTCGCAATTCTAAATAAAGAATTGCCCCCGATAAGAAGAAGCAACAAGGTGATGGTAATAAAACCACCCCAAATACGTTGGCTAACAGTCAAATTCATAGCTGTCCTACAAAATTTACAAAGCAATACGGATACTTATCGGATTTATTGCGGATAAGTTAAGTATTTTATAGCAGATGTGACAAAAAAATTCAGTAAAAAAGGTCGGATTACAAAAAATAGCAGCTCAACGGATAAAAAGTATAAGCTTCACGTTTTCTTCGAGTGTAGCTTAGTTTTGTAAAAATTAAAGTGGGTGATTACCCTAGATTCGACTTAGGAAAGTTAAATAACCTGAGCTTCGGATAATTAATGCTTTTCTAGCAGCCAGTTTTAGCGCTAACTGCGTTGAATTCACTTCCAATAGCCAGCTATTGGTGCGTAAATTCGCCTGGTTATCCCCAAAACTCTCTGGCTAGATAAGGAAATAATTTAATGTGATTTTAAAAACAACGAGTTAGCTCATTTCTTATCCAAACCTCAGGTTAAATAGCTTAATTGTGCTGGTACTTTTCACCACTGTTGATATTTATCATCGTCATAGGACCTCCCCACACGCAGCCAGTGTCTAAGGCTATAATATTTTTCTTGTTGGTTTCGCCTTCCAAAGCAGCCCAGTGGCCGAAAAGTAGGGTAGTGTCGGCTGGTGTTTGGCTGAGCTCAAACCACGGAGTGAGACCTGCCGCATCTTTTAGGCCAGATTTGTTCTTAAGATCCAGTTCGCCATTTTGTTTTAGAAAGCGCATTCGAGTGAAGACGTTAACAATGGCTTTAAATTTATCTTGTTCACTGAGCTTGTTGTGCTCAAGTCCTGGGTGAGCACCGTACATATTGGCGTAAAACTCAGGGGCTTTTGTTGATTGATAAATGGTTTCGGCAAAGCGTGCATATTCTAGCGCTTGCGTAATATTCCAGCTTGGATGAATACCTGCATGAGAAATAAAAGTTTGCTGTGTTTCAAGCCAAATAGCGAGGGGCTGTGCACGTAATAAGTCAGCATATTTTTGGCATTTAGGGCTGGCAAAAACCGCATCTAATTTATCTTTTGGGTTCGGAGCGACACCCAAAGCAAGACATGCTAAAAAGTGGAGATCGTGATTGCCGAGTGTAATGCTAATAGAGCCTGCGTGTTGATAGAGAAACTCTAGGCAAGCAAGTGAATCGGGTCCTCTGGCGATGATGTCACCGACAAAGTATAAATGGTCTTGGCTTGGGTTAAAGTTGACTTGATCGAGTAGCCCGATGAGTGGAGTGAAGCAGCCTTGCAAGTCTCCAATTGCGTATTTTGCCATTTATTACCTGTGGTTTTTTATAACTCAATGTTTTTATTCTGATGTCTAGCATGTATGAGGAACGCGGGGTAAGCCCGCTTCCGCAAAATAAAAATGGTATTAATGCAAAATATTTGGACAGGAAAGTCTAAATACATTGATTGGCGCTTTAAACTCAGTGCCAAACTCATTACGCATTAAATAAAACCCTTCCATTGTACCAACGGGAGTATCGAGCACCGCGCCGCTGGTGTACTGATAGCTCTCGCCAGGACGAATAGTGGGCTGCTCACCAACGACACCTTCACCTTCGACTTCAGTCTCTTTGCCATTAGCGTCGGTAATGAGCCAATAGCGGCTATGTAGCTTGGCATTACATAAGCTATGGTTTTTGATGGTAATTGTATAGGCAAACACATATTTATCCTTTTCAGGCTGTGATTGCGCTTCAACGTAAAAGGTCTCCACCGATACTTTGATAGGTGAGCCAATATTAGTTTGAGTTGTCATATATCCAATTTGCAATTTCAATAAACTGGTTAAGCGACAGGTTTTCAGCGCGAAGTGTAGGGTCGATACCTAAGTTTCGCAGCTGCTCTTCGGTTAACAGGTTCGATAAGCTATTTCTTAGTGTCTTACGACGTTGGTTGAACGCTTCTAAACAAACAGTGTTCAAAAGCTTAGTGCTCTTAGCTGTACGTTGCGACGGATCTTTTGGGATCAATCGAACAACGGCCGAGTCAACTTTAGGTGCTGGTTTAAAGCAATGTGGTGGCACTTCGATCACAGGAATAGCGTGACAATAGTACTGCGTCATGACGCTTAAGCGACCAAAGGCCTTGCTGCCTGGGCCTGCAACCATACGGTTAACCACTTCTTTTTGCAGCATAAAGTGCATATGCTCGACCTGATCTGCAAACTCAAATAAGTGAAATAGCAAAGGGGTTGATACGTTGTAAGGTAAGTTACCAAAGATCTTCAGTTTTTCCCCTTCTTTGATTAAAGAAGAGAAATCAAACTTCATCGCGTCGCCTTGGTGAACCGTTAATTTAGGTCCCAAGAATGGGTGATGGATCAAGCGCTCGGCAAGATCTTTATCGAGTTCTACAACGGTTAGGTGGCCACTTAAATCACAAACAGGTTCAGTGATAGCACCTAAACCAGGACCGATTTCAACCAGATTGTCTTCAGGTTTTGGGTCGATAGCAGTTACTATCTTGTCGATAATATTGTTGTCATTTAAGAAGTTTTGACCAAAGCGTTTACGCGCTCTGTGTCCGAGATGTACTTTATCTGTCATGCATTCTGTGCTTTTTTGGTTGCGAGCTTAATTGCTTCGCGGATCGCTAATTCAAAACTACCCACTTCAACATCACCAGAGCCGGCTAAATCAAGCGCTGTACCGTGATCAACCGATGTGCGAACAAAGGGTAATCCTAGGGTGATGTTTACTGAGTTTCCAAAACCTTTATATTTTAACACAGGTAAGCCCTGATCGTGATACATTGCGAGCACAGCATCAGCATTATCTAAATATTTAGCTTGGAAAAGGGTGTCAGCTGGCAGCGGTCCAACCAAGTTCATGCCTTGTTTATTCAGCATTTCCAGTGTTGGCTCAATGGTTTCTATTTCTTCACGACCAAGATGACCACTTTCTCCAGCGTGCGGATTTAATCCACAAACTAATACCCTGGGTTGTTCAATACCAAACTTGGTTTGTAGGTCGTGATGTAAAATATGAATGACTTTGCTGAGACGCTCAGGCGTAATTGCCTTTGATACGTACGCCAGTGGGATATGCGTAGTTACTAGCGCTACACGCAGCCCTTCGGTTGCGAGTAGCATTACGACATCAGCGGTATCAGACTGTTGTGCAAAGTACTCAGTATGGCCGCTAAACGAGATCCCAGCTTGGTTAATAATGCCTTTATGAACTGGGCCCGTGACTACCGCTGCAAATGTCCCATCCATATTCTTTTCAGAGGCAATGCGCAAGGTTTCGAGCACATAATGGCCATTGGCTTCATCTAATTGACCAGCGACCACTTCAGCACCTTTGTCTACTTGAAGGTAGTAAATGGCACCAGCAGGTGCCGCTTCAGGCGCAGCTTCGCTGTCAAATGGCAGCAACTTGATTTGCTCACCGAGTTCTTTGGCGCGTTTTTCTAGAATACTTTTATCAGCCACCGCAACCAACTGAGCAGGCCATGCGTGCTGAGCCAGTTTGATAACAAGATCTGGGCCAATACCTGCAGGCTCACCCGGTGTAATTGCGATTCTGAGTGTCATAGCCGTTATTCCGCTTCGATAATTTCAATATGCGCTTGGTCACGCATTTCTTTAATCCATTTAAAGCTTTCTTCTTTAAATTTACGGTTAAACAACAGACGGTGTGCGCGATTTAACTTGGCTTGTTCTGTTTTATCGGCTACGCGTTTATCTAGCAGTTGTACAATATGCCAGCCAAATGTACTTCTAAATGGTTCACTGATCTGATCTTTTTCTAGCGACAACAGAGTGTCTCTAAACGCAGGTACGTATGTAGTTGGATCTGTCCAATCGTACTCACCACCTTTAAGTGCAGAGCCTGGATCTTCAGAATATTCTTTAGCCAGCGCTGCAAAGTCAGCGGTACCTGCGCGCAAGTCTTTTACAAAGCCAGTTAGCATTGAGCGTGCTTTTTCTTCACTTAGGATAATAGACGGCTTGATTAAGATATGACGTGAACGCACCTCAACAGTTTCAACGACTTCACGACCACGAATATCTTGTACTTTTAGAATGTGGAAACCTGCACCTGAGCGCAGTGGACCAACTATGTCGTCTTTTTTCGCACCTTTTATGGCCTCAGCGAACAAGGTTGGCATTTCGTTAATTCCCATCCAGCCTAATTGACCACCATCGAGCGCTTTTGAGCCGCTAGAAGAAGCAATTGCGATGCGCTTGAACTCTTTACCTTCGTTCAAAAACTTAATCACGTTATCAGCGCGCTCACGAGCGTCTTCAATTTCTTCTGGAGTCGCTTTATTTGGGATCTTAATCAAGATATGGCCGATATCATACTCTTCCGAGTTACCCGTTTGCTCACTCAATATTTTTTGCAGGTTAGTCACCTCTTGAGGGCTAATATAAATACGGCGGTCAACACTGGCACGGCGCACTTGGCTTGTGGTTATTTCTTTACGGATCTCTTCTCGGTATGCCGGGAAGCTTTCGCCGCTAGCTTCAACTGAGCGACGTAAATCAGCGATAGTACCACCTTGGTCTTGGGCAATATTCGCAATGGTCTGATCCAATTGAGCATCTGAAATTTGCATACCCATACGGTCACCCAGTTGCAACATTAAAGATTGCTCAATGAGTTTATCGATGGCTTGTAAGCGTAATGTTCTATCGCTAGGAAGTTCGGTACCTTGCTGCTCAGCCTGTTCTTTTACACGATTTATTATTTGATCGACTTCGCTTTGTAAAATTACACCATCATTTACTGTGGCAACAACTGTATCTAGCTTTACACGCTCAGCATGTGCTTGAGTAAACAGGCCTGCACTTAAGGAGGCCACTAATAACAACTTTTTTAAATTCATACGGCTTTCTAAATTCTATTTATTCAAAAAATACGGTCTACGGTAACCAAAAATACCCTGTCGAAGGAGTTTACTCGCATCACCACTGCTTTGGCTTCCAAGCCCTGTAAGGACAAATTTCAGGCTGAAGCCAGAATCAAACACTGCTTCATCATTTGTAAGTGTTTGGTTTAAGTTTGTTTCAATTTGACGATTCGCAGTCACCTGAATAGCCCAACAACAAGACTGGTATTGAACACCAACAAAGGATTCAACACTTCTATTTGCCGTCATATCTCGGTGATAGCTTGCTACAAATTGCCAGTTATCGTCAATTGGTAAACTTGTAAAGAGACCGACTTGGTCAATTTCATAGTCTGAGACATCATTAACATAACGATGGTTCAATTGCACTAACTGCTTATCGTCACCTTTATAGTCCAAAGTAAAGTGAGACTGCACTAACTCTTTGCTATCCACATCATATTGCACCCCACCTGAGAGGTACCAGCGCTTATGCCAATGTAACATGGATTCAGCGGCAAATAGTGCATTATAGTTGGTATCATCAGTAAATAGCTGTTCAGAAGGCTTTACAGATGACTCAAGATAAATGATCTGACCTGCACTGAAGTTAAAGCGCTCGACATTACTGCTATCGAATACACGCGTAGTTGCACCCACCGTGAATTGATTGGCTTCTGCAATACGGTCATAACCTGAGTAACGGCGTGCTCTAAACAGACCAATAAAGTCATCTTGTAACTTAGCAGTATCGTACCAGCCAATTTGGCTTTGCTCTCTGTGAGGTGTGTAAAGGTACTGAATTTGTGGCTCAAGCGTTTGCGTACCTTGTTCAAAAAAGAACTCGGTACTGCGTTCAAAGTTCAGTTGTCCGTGTACCCGTAAACTAGGCAATGTACGCGTGACAGACTCCTCATACTCTGTATCAGGCATATCTATATTTTGTTCATAACGCGTGTGAAGTAGGCGTGCCTCGGAGGTAAATGACCAAGCGTAGTCGCTGCGTGAAAAAGACACGCGAGGCTCTAGGTGTAATCGCGACGCCTCTGAGATTGGCAAAGCATCATTTTGAAAATAGGCAAACTCACCCTCAAAGTCCCAATCAAGGCCAACAAGTTCATAGCTGTCCCGTGTACGGAAGCTAATTTGCGGTAGTGCAGTGTAGGATTCTCTGTGGTCACCCAACACTTCAAAATCTTGCAACTTTAAGTCGACTAACCAGTCTTCACCAAGGTAACTTAGACTGCCGGTGCGATATAACTGAGTGTCAGTTTCATTGGCGTATTCGGATGTTAAGTCAGTGAGATAGTTATCGTCACTCACATTTGTAACATCAACAAACGCACGCCATTTATCACTTAAATAGCTTTTTTGTTGCCAATGCACTAAATAGCGATCGTCTAGCTGTGGCTCGGAATCATCCTTACTGAGGTATTCGACGCCAATTTTACCTTGATGTTGTTCAGTTAAATATCTGAACTCGGTAATAAGCTGAAATCCTTTATTAGCCATGTACCTTGGTGTTAGGGTCGCGTCGTAGTTAGGAGCTAGATTGAGATAATAAGGGGTGATCAGCTCCAAGCCAAACTTATTTGAGCTGGAAATTGTCGGTGTCAGCAGGCCAGATTTTCGTCTATCATCGATTGGAAACGTAAAGTAGGGTAAATAGATAATTGGCGTGTCCATAATTTTGAACACCGTATTATAGGTTTCACCCCAACCGTCTTCTCGAGAAAGTACAATACTGCTTGCCTCGATACTCCAAAATGGGTCATCAGCAGGACACGTGGTGAAGCTAGAGTTGTCGAGTGAAATTTTGCTGCCAGAGGCATGCAACTTCTCTGCACCACCGCGCCCCAGCTGGTCTGTTAATTCATATTCAGCACCAAGCAAGCTCACGGTGTTAGCATTTAAATCCGCGAATAGCCCATTGCTGTGAACTTTGGTAAATTGGTCACGATAGAGTAGTGGTCCAGAAGCGCTGAGCAGGCCTTCTTTTTTATCGATTAGCGCACGTCTAGCTTCTAAGCTCATGGTTTCAGTGTTAATCACCACATTACCCGAAAACTCAGCACTATCAGTACCTTGTAGTTCTAAGTCATCGGCAACGATATCAATGGCATGTTTGGGCAGCGAGGCTAACGGCTTCCAGTTTTCTGGCTGCATATAGTCTTTACATTGTGCGGCGACAATGTTCGTATTAGCAAAAGCTGTAGAATGAATCGCGGATAATACAGCCAAGCCCCAAATTTTGCGCATTTAATAACCTATTAGCTGAGCATTTAATAATAAGCTCATCATGATAAATGAAAACTGTCGGAAATACAGTAGCATTTAAATATTTACAAGTAGAAGGTGTAATAGTTAATCCATGAATAGTCAAAACCAGCGCGCCGAGTTTATACAGCAAGCAATACATAGTGACGATTTTACGTGTGAGGCTATCACCTCGGATGCCAGTTTCCGGCGTTATTATCGCGTCAAACAACAAACGATGTCGTGGATCTTAATGGAGACACCGGTCGATAAACTCGATAATGCCCCTTTTATTGGTTTAAATACGGTGTTTGCAGAGCAAGACCTTAATGTGCCAGAAATTCTTGCGAGTAATGAAGAACAAGGGCTGTTACTGTTACAAGATTTAGGCTCTGAGCATTTGGCCGATAGGTTGGCATTGCCTTCTCGGCTAGAGGATTATCGTGCGTTGATAGCGCTTATTCCAGAAATAGCCAAAACACCAAAGAGTGAATGGATGAAGCCCTATGATGCTGAGTTCGTTGATATGGAACTTAATATCTTTTACGAGTGGCTTGTAACAAAATGGCTTGGTTTAACACCCACCGAATATCAACAAGTGCAATGGCATAATGTGAAGTTGAAACTCGTTGATGCGATGACTCGTCAGCCGCAGGCCACGATGCATCGAGATTTTCATAGCCGCAACCTGATATGTCATCAGTCTCAGTGGTATCTCATTGATTATCAGGATGCGGTACAAGGACCTGTCACTTATGATGCGGTTTCTCTGTTGCGGGATTGTTATACTCGTCTTGATGTACATGAGTTTACCGAGCTTCAGCAACATAGTTTTGATTGTTTAAAAGCGGCAAATTTATTAGGCGGCATGGATTTTAGCACCTATCAACATTACTTTGACTTAACGGGGATGCAAAGGCACCTTAAAGCTGCCGGGATTTTTACTCGTCTATTGCAGCGAGACGGCAAAGGCGGGTACTTAGAAAATATTTTGCCAACGTTACGCTACCTCGTTGAAGTAGCGAATAAGTATAAAGAATTTCAGTGGCTTGCAAGCTGGCTAGAGAATGACATAATGCCTCAAGCGCAGGCCAAATTAGGCACAAAATAGAAGTAACAATGAAAGCGATAATTTTATCTGCCGGTCGTGGTAAACGCATGATGCCACTGACCGCGAACCAACCAAAACCTATGCTTAACGTCGCGGGAAAGCCACTACTTGAGCATCATATCGAGCGTTTAAAAGCGGCTGGGATCTGCGATATCGTGATAAATCTTGCATGGCAAGGTCAGGTGATAAAAGACTATCTCGGCAATGGTAGTCACTTCGGTGTCAATATTGAGTACAGTGATGAACCTGAGGGTGGATTAGAAACCGCAGGTGGAATCATTCAAGCACTGCCGATGTTATGTGAACAGGATGACAGCTTTATTGTACTCAATGGCGATATTTTTACGGACTATGATGTCAGCAGCCTAATGCAGTTACAGCTCGGCAGCACAGCAGAGGGCCATTGCGAGGCGCACATTGTGTTGGTAGAAAATCCCGAACATAATCCTGAAGGCGATTTTTGCCTTGCCCATCAACCGCTCAATCAGCAAAAATATACCTTGTCTGGTATTGGCAAATATCACCAAAGTTTTTTTACCGAGCTTGGGACTGGCTTTATAAAACTAGGGCCGTTGCTGCGCAGTGGGCTTGAGCAGCATAAAGTTTCTACTGAACTGTACTTGGGCGCATGGGACGACATCGGCACGCCAGAGCGACTAAAAATGATCAACGAAAAGTTAGGGTATAGCGATGTGGGGTAAATTATTAGGCACAATTTTCGGCTTTTTATTTGGTCGTTGGTTAGGCGCTATTTTAGGTTTTTATCTCGGCCATTTATTTGATAAAAGTTTGCGTCAGGATTTTGATAAAGTCGGTGGCTTTCAAGGTTTCATGAAAGGTGAAGATCTGCATGAGCGCCAAGCCTTGTTCTTTTCCAGCTGTTTTTCTGTGATGGGACATATTGCGAAGTCTAATGGTCGAGTCAGCGAAATCCACATTCAAGCTGCGTCTGCGTTTATGAGCGAAATGGGCTTGCAGGGTGAAGAGCGAAAAGAAGCACAACATGCGTTTACTGCGGGAAAAAGCAGTGACTTTTCGATAAAAGAAGCGGTTACCGATTTTAAAGAAGCTTTTGCCAGACGCTATGACTTGAGGCAGCTGTTTTTAGAGATTCAAATTCAAATGGCATTTTGTGATGGTCATGTGTCTGATGCGGAGAAGGCCTTACTTAAACAGGTGAGCAAGTATTTAGGCTTTGCAGAAACACACTTTTTATTCCTGCTAAAACGCTACCAAGCAGAATTTGAGTTTCGCCGCTCACAGGCGTCGGGGAGATCGCAACATCAATACCAGCAACATGGCGGCCGTCAACCAGCATCACAAGATAATGGCTTAAGCCGTGCTAAAGCTTTGGCTGTACTGGGATTGAGTGAAGAGGCAAATGAGCGTGATATCAAAAAAGCTTACCGCAAACTGATGTCGCAGCATCACCCTGACAAATTGGTGTCTCAGGGATTACCTAAGCATATGATGGAAGTTGCAAAGCGTAAAAGCCAAGATATTCAGTCTGCCTATGAATATTTAAAAAAGAGCTAATCTGAAAAGCTATAAGACGCGTAAAAAGCCGAGTAACTCCTTTCTGAGCCTTTGATGTTGGAGTGGATCGGTTTTTTCTCCAAAAAGCTCCCGTTGGCGATAATCAAATTTACTGTTTTTTCTCGCCCAGCGCGCTCTGTCCGGCGTATTGTCGACCACAATAGGATTGTCAAAACTGTAGTAAACATCCAGTAAAGCAGGGCTTATCAGAGAAAGGTTGGATGCTAAGTGCTTTTGCCGCGTTGCATTAGGCAGTTGTGGGCTAACAACGGCAAAGGCATCGATACGTAGTTTGGGCAGAGTAGCTAAGTGCTCACCGAATAAACCTGCGCTATTACCAAATGCGACAACCACCAACTTTTCTGTTTGAGTCATGGACAGGGTGTTGTAAAGCACCTCAAAGCGGCTGATCAGGGCCATTTTATATTCGTCGAGATTAGATTCTGAAATGGGTGCAAGCGTTTGCTGAGCCGGTTTTTCAGCATCGGGGAGCGCGATGTCTTGCTCTAGCAGACTTGGTGCATAAGAAAGGTCCGGCGGAGTAAGGGTATAGGTGTCGTAGCCATCATCGCTTAAGCGCTTTGCAAGAAAGCTTATGCCGCTGTTATTGAGCGGTGGAGTTTGCATGTCTGGTAATAAGATCACGATGCCTTCACGAGCAGCTGCCATATATTCTTGATGAAATACATAAAAGCTTTCGTTTTCGCTTTCCAGTTTCATCAGTTGCGATGGCTCGTAGAAGCGATTAGCGTCTTGCTGATAAAGAGAACCAAGTGGTGCTGCGTCAATATGTTCTGCTGCAAAAGTCGTCGCGGGTAAAGCGGTAACAAGTAATAAAAGCGTTCTGATGATCATGGTACAAGCGCGTAAAATATCATAATTGGTTATCGACCAGTTAAGTGAAAGCTTTAGCTGTCGCTATTTTTTAGCGTTTTAAGTTAAACTGCTCGGCAGTGGAAATGAAAGGAGAAATTTGTGCAGTATAAAGATAGCAAACGAGACTATCTCTTTATGTTTTTAAAAGGGGCCGGAATGGGGGCTGCGGATGTTGTCCCAGGCGTTTCTGGCGGTACTATCGCTTTTATTACTGGTATCTATGCACGTTTTTTAAATGCCATCAAAAGTGTGAACTTACAGGCTTTGAGCACTTTGCGTCGTGACGGCCTAAAAGCAACGTGGCAGTACATTGATGGTAGCTTTTTACTGGCGGTATTTTCTGGTTTGCTCATCAGTGCAGCGTCTTTGGCGAAGGTGATCACTTATTTATTGGAAGCACATCAAACATTGGTATGGTCATTTTTCTTTGGTCTTATCGTCGCTTCTTTTATTTATGTTGCAAAACAGGTCTCTCATTGGAACGGCCAAAATATTATCGCCTGCGCAGTTGGTGCTGTCGTGGCCTTTGCTATTACTTCTCTTTCACCAGCTGAAGCGCAAGCATCTCATTGGATGTTTTTTATCTCAGGTGCTATTGCCATTTGCGCGATGATCTTACCTGGGATCTCAGGGAGCTTTATTCTACTGTTATTGGGTATGTATGGCCATGTACTCAGTGCGGTGAACCAGCTTGAATTTGGCTTAGTGAGTCTATTCTTACTAGGTTGTATTGTGGGGTTAATGTCGTTTTCGCGCCTACTCAGCTGGCTATTGGCGCACTATCAACAAGTAACGTTTTCGCTACTAGCTGGCTTTTTACTTGGCTCGCTTAATTTATTGTGGCCTTGGAAACAAGTGCTTACGACTTACGTGAATTCCAGTGGTATAGAAAAGCCATTGAGTCAGGCCAATATTTTGCCAGCACAATACAGTACGCTGTATGGTCAAGACCCGAATACGTTGGCATGTATTGCGCTTGCCATCGCAGGCCTTGCGCTGATCTTAACCATTGAAAAGATAAGCGAAAAATATTAATAACATAGACATCTAGAACAATAGATACGTGTTGAGCTTACGTGTCTATTGTTCTAAACCATCCAGTCACAGAAAGTCGCGGCGCTTTTGTAAATGGCGCGACGTAAGTCACAGAATGAATTTTACTTACATCAAAAACCACCAGTGAATTGAACTTAGGTGCATAACTTTTAGTGGGTGTGCCATCACGTTCAAAAAACTGCAGTAGCCCGCCCCAGTCAGGGTGCCAACTTTTGCTTAGGCTAAGTACATAGGCATAAACCCGGCCCTCAGCTTCAACAATATCATTATGTCGCGTTAAATACTGACCACCAATAAATCGTGTTGCTTGGGCAGAGGTACGGATAATGTTCTGTCCAGATATCGCGGAAAAGCAGGACTGTACAGCGCTACTATTGAGGTTATTGTAGAGCTTTTTCAGCGCGTCAGGGCTCGTCGATTCTATGGAGTGGCGGCCATACATAAAACCAACGCCACGTGATGCATAGCTATGTATATCTTCGAGCAAGGCTTGCTGCTCTTGCGGTGTTAAGGCAAGAATATCACTGTCTTTGACTGATTTTGCTGTCCCGTTATGAAAAAGTGCGAGTTGGTAGTCTAGGTTACAGAGGCACTCATGTAGTTGTTGAGCGTTTGTATCGTCTAGAATATTTTCAATCCGTGCAAAGCCTTCGTTGCTCAATTTTTGCTGTAATTCAATTTGTTGTTGCTGCGAAAGTTGAAGCATAAATACCTACTGCTGATGTATGGGCCTGTTTGTAATATTGTAAACAGGATGCCTTAGACTTCAGTCCAATGCTGATTATTTTTTATCTATGCTAAAGTGAGTTTGGCTGAAATGCCATCCCTCTGCACTCATCGATAGGCAAAAAAATGAAAATCAATGGACTACTGCTATTCTGTTGCGCATGGGTCATATCCGTGATCCCATCACCAGCCTTGGCGGCTCAAGGCACTTTAGATCTTACCAGCTCGACACTCGGCTTGGTTTGTATTGTTGTCTTCGTTTTAGCATACGCACTTGTAATGCTCGAAGAAAAACTCCATATGCGAAAATCAAAGCCAGTGCTCGTGGCGGCAGGCGTCATTTGGCTCATGATTGGGGCGTATTACGTCAATCAGGGGCAACCCGATGTTACCGAGCATGCATTTCGGCACAATCTGTTAGAATTTGCGGAGCTGATGTTGTTCTTGCTGGTTGCGATGACTTATATCAACGCACTAGAGGAACGACGCCTTTTTGATGCGCTACGAGCGTGGATGATCCAAAAGGGTTTTAGCTATAAGAATCTCTTTTGGATCACTGGGTTTTTATCCTTTTTTATCTCTCCAATTGCAGACAACCTAACCACAGCCTTACTGATGTGTGCCGTGGTGATGAAGGTGGCTGAAGGTGACAAAGAGTTTATCAATTTAAGCTGTATCAATATTGTGATAGCAGCCAATGCAGGCGGTGCATTCAGCCCCTTTGGTGACATTACCACTTTGATGGTATGGCAAGCTGGTATGGTACATTTCAGCGAATTTTTAGCGCTATTTGTTCCTTCACTGGTCAATTACATCGTACCAGCACTCGTAATGAGTTATTTTGTGGCGGATAGAAAGCCCAGTGCAGTTTACGAAAGAGTAGAGCTTAAACGCGGCGCTTTGAGAATTTTAACTTTGTTCCTACTGACTGTCGCAACCGCTGTGCTTTCACACAGCTTGCTGCATTTACCACCGGTTCTTGGCATGATGATGGGCTTGGGCTACCTACAGTTTTTTGGTTACTTCCTAAGAATGACATTGCCTGGGTCATTAGCAAGAAAGCGAGCGATGGCCGAGAGAGAAGGGGATCAAGAGCGTCTCGAGAAGTTAGGAAGTGTTGTGCCATTCGATGTGTTTAGCAAAGTTTCACGCGCTGAGTGGGATACCTTATTATTCTTCTACGGCATCGTTATGTGTGTTGGTGGTCTTGGGTTTCTCGGTTATTTAAGTTTAATGTCAGAGATATTATACGGTGAATGGTCTGCAACCTATGCCAACGTATTCTTAGGCATTATTTCTGCGGTCATCGATAACATTCCAGTGATGTTTGCCGTGCTGTCGATGCAACCTGAAATGTCACATGGCCATTGGTTGTTGATCACGCTTACGGCTGGGGTAGGGGGAAGTTTACTTTCTATTGGCTCTGCGGCAGGTGTTGCGCTTATGGGGCAAGCTAGAGGCTATTATACTTTTATGGGGCACTTAAAGTGGGCACCTGTGATCTTGCTTGGTTATATCGCGAGCATTTTATGTCACCTGTGGCTTAACGAATCTGCTTTTAGCGTGTTTGGCTAGCGCTTACACAAGGTGTAGTGAGAGTGAATAATCAATATGTGCTTCACTCTCACTGCTTTTATTGCTCGGCGAGGTAATGCCGATAACGTTGTACCCATTCCTGTGATACTGGTTTATCCATATTCAGCACCTTCTCGACTTCAGTAATTACAATTGCACCATGTATTTTTCCTACCATAACGGGCGTCGCAGCATCATTGCTTGCTTTGATGCTGCCATTAATCACTTCCACGGCCGCTACTCCTAATTCCGTGGCGAGCATTCTATCTTCAACAGATGGTGCCCCACCTCGTTGAATATGGCCTAACACGCAAAGTGCACAATTGATATCGTCATTGCTATTTAACTCTGTCTTAAGCGCTTGAGCGCCGCCTGGCCATAAATTTTCGGCCAGTATTATCAAAAAGCTACCGTGTTGATGTTGTTGCTCTATGGCATTTTTGAGATGAGCTAAGACCTGAGAGGTATTCTCTACCGTGCAATTTTCAAATGAAATGATAGCCTCAGCACCTGTCGCAATACCTACATGGTAAGCAATATGCCCGTTATGACGACCCATCACCTCGGTGATAAAAACTCGCTCAAAGGCATTTGCGGTATCACGGATTTTATCTATTGCGGAGGTGGCAGTATTGATGGCTGTGGAAAAGCCAATGGTGTTGTCACACCCTGAAAGGTCGTTATCTATAGTACCGGGAATACCAATTAGCTGACCTTGCCAGTGAGCTGCCAGCGCCTGCATTCCCCTAAACGAGCCGTCACCACCAATCACAATAAGTACGTCAATATGGAGCTTTCTCAGGGCATTTGCTGCTTGCAGCACGCCTGAGGGTTCTAGCATCGCAGGGCAGCGGGCACTTTTTAGAATTGTGCCACCAAGTTGGGTGATATCGGTGACGGAAACCGCACTTAGCTCGGTGTACTCTTGATTAATTAGACCATTGTAACCATGAAAAAAGCCAAAGCACTGAAATCCAGACCTCAGGGCACTTAACGTGATAGCTCTAATCGCTGAGTTCATCCCCGGCGCATCACCGCCACTTGTCAATACTGCTATCCTTTTCGTCATGTCGTCACTCTAACATTGCTTGGTTATTCTTTTTGTATACTATCAGAGTGATTTGAAGACAAGTTGATCGACATTAAATATAGAGATTAAGTGCGAGGATATATATAGAAAGGTAAAACGGCATTTAGGTTTACCTAAATGCCGTTTTAATTAACGCTGCGTGACTTTGCTAGCAAGTTCTTCACGTTGTGCGGTCGGTAGGTTATCCACGACGATTTGATAAGAATCATCGATCATTTTCTTTATTTCGTCTTCTGGAATAGTGCCATCTAAGATGACTGTATTCCAAAGACGCTTATTCATGTGATAACCAGGCACAACAGACGAATACTTATCTCTAAGCAATAATGCTTCGTCAGGGTCGCATTTTACATTTAACCACCAAACAGGTTCACCATTTTCATTTACTTGCCCCTCTTTCCCCTCAGTCAGAGTTGCAAACATTTTATGTTGAACTTTGTACACATCTACGTCTTGCGCAAAAGGCTTAGTGATAAAGGTTGCAGGCTTGGCCTGCAAATATTCATGTACGCTTTTCTGATCCATAGCCCGTGTCCTTGAAGTAACAGTTAATACTACATGAGAGTAAGTTTAGCAGCTCTTGTGATAATACTGTAATCGTCTATCAGTAAAAACTATCAGAAAGTCTATACTATGGCGTTATAACGCAGACAATTATTGAATAACTGACCGTTTTATATCGGTTTAACTCACAGTTGACGATTAAAATAAGTACAGTGTGTAAAAGCACTAAAATTTCAGTCGTCTACAATATTAGAAAAGCTAACTTTTAATTTCCAGTTAAGGACAAAGTCTGCTCAACACAGTACGCTAAAAATACACTCATAACCTAAGTGGACTAAGCTAGGAAATCATTGGCATTTGACCGTAAAAAATTTCCCACTTGTCTCTATTTCCCAAATTAGGAAAGTTACGGCATAACACCCCTTGTGCAATGCTATACCTCTAAACAGTCCGCTATTAAATTAAATAATACAAAAATATGCAACAATAATTTCTTCATTGATTAAATATTGAACGTTGTGTAGACTCATCGCCCGCATTAGTAAATAGTATCGAAATGTGATGTTTCTTTCCCAATAAAGAATGTTTTAGTTTTCTTTTTGAATTAAAAAACCGAGGTGTATCAGTGGCTTTTGGAATTATTTCAGCTTTATGTGCGATGGCAATGTATCTTCAAACTCTGTGGACTGGAATGCCGAGAAAACGCTGGTTAAGTTTGGCTTTAGTGGCAGGTCCCGCGGCGCTGGTTCTTTTTCGAGTGCACTATCGCAGAGCGTGGATGCGTCGATGCGCAAATTTAGTTAGTTGGAAAGCATAAACGTAGTTAGGTCAAATGAAATAAGGCTATTGTACGAGCTGTAGGTTTGGTTTTTCACTCGGGGTGTGTTGCTTTAAAAATTGCTCAAATTCATTGCTTGAAAGCGGTTTTGAATAGTAATAGCCCTGAACTGTTTGGCAGTTTAACTGTTCTAAAATATTGAGTTGCTCTTCATTTTCAACACCTTCTGCGACAACATGAAGGTCTAAGTTGTGCGCGATAGTGACAATAGAGTCCACCATGTTTCTGCCGCGCTCGTTACCCATGTCATCGATAAATGCTTTATCGACCTTGAGTGTATTCAGTGGAAATTGCTTGAGATAAGCCAGTGATGAATAACCAGTACCAAAGTCATCCATGGCTAAGTGTATTCCTCTAGCACTGAGGGAGCGCATTATCGAAATTGCTTCTTTTGGATCGTCCATCACCGTTCCTTCTGTGATTTCTAACTCAAGAAAATAAGAAGGAAGTTGATTTTTTTGCAAGATAATGTCGATACGAGTGGTCAAATCCGGCAAGCTAAACTGTTTTGCTGATAAATTCACCGCAACTCTGCCATTAAACAATCCTTTATCAATCCAGCGCTTCACATCACGGCATGCTTTGTCTAAAACGACCTCTCCAATTTCGATGATCTGTCCAGTTTCTTCTGCGATGGGGATAAATACACCAGGACTTATCACCCCCTTTTTTGGGGTAATGAAACGTACTAACGCTTCCATACCAACCAGTTCGCCGGTTTTAATGTTCATTTTTGGCTGATAGTAGACAACAAAGTGATCCTCTTTGAGGCCATAACGCATTAAGTTTTCTATTTGCAGACGTTTAACCGCTTGCTCATTCATTGAATCATTAAAGAATAAATAATGGTTACCCTTTTGCTTGGCATGATACATAGCGGTATCTGCATTTTTCAGCAGGCTTTCAGGAGACTTACCATCTTCAGGGCATAGTACAATCCCAACAGAAGAGGTGATCACTAACTCGTGGTTAGCAATTTTAAAAGGCGTAGCAATCGCAGCTAGAAACTGTTTTGCAGTACGTGTAATAGTGTGAATATCATTGGTGCCTGAAATTACCAATGCAAACTCATCACCACCCAGCCGGTAAAAGGTATCTTGTTGGCGAGCAAGTTTATTTAGCCGCATTGCTAGTTTTGCTAGTAGCGTATCACCTAACTGGTGGCCCAGCGAATCGTTGATCTTTTTAAAGTTATCTAAGTCGAAGACAAGTAGGGCATGATGCGCCCCTTGTAACGATAGCTTTTGTAGATTGGTAAAGAACAGGTTGCGATTGGGGAGACCTGTCGTACGATCGCGATTTGATAAATTGTGGAGTTGTGATTCTGCTTTCTTACGTTCGGTTAAATCTGAGTAAACAACCACATAGTTGCTGATCTGGCCGTGATTATTTTTAATCTCGTCAATCGTAATTTCTATAGGCAAGAGTACGTCTGCTGCATTACGAAGTTTGAGTTCTTCTTGCCAATGCTCTGTTTGCTTTAGCTGAGCTTTTACTTGGGCGACAAACTTCTGATCATAACCCGGTAAGTTAAAGTGCTTATTCAGATAATGTTCCCGTTGACCACCAAATAGCTTCAAGTAGCTTGGATTTAGGTCGACTAAATTATAATGTTTGTCGTAAATTGCGATTGCGTCAGTAAGTGATTCAACACATTTTGCAAACAGATTTAACCTTTCTTCGGTACTCTTGAAGTGACTAATATCGCGAACCGTACCTGTCATTCTTAAGGGGTTGAGGTTGGCATCTTTCTCGATAATTTTGCCTCGGTCTAACACCCAATGATACTGACCTAGTTCATCTTTAATACGATAGCTTGCTTCAAAGAAAGGTGTCTTTTCTGCGAAATGCTGTTTCATCAGCTTTTCAACGATTAATAGGTCTTGCGGATGGATCCTATGCTGGTTGGGGATGATGCCGCCAGGCTTGGCAGAGTTCATGCCGTATTTGTCGTTGATCCGAACAATCTCACCTGATTGAATATTCCAGTCCCATAGTGTATCGCCACTGCCTTCAATCGTACTTTTAAATCGTTGTTCTGAGTGCTTAAGTTGAAGAGTGGACTTTTTGAGTTGGTGATTCGACCAAACTAAGTAAGGAATGCTGAGCAGAGCAATCACGCATGGTACAAGCCAGGCTAACTGGGCACCAGTTAATACACTTGCTTCACTGGCGTAAGTTACATGCGGAGTCAGTGATAAAAGTAGTGCATTGATTGTTATTGTTTTTATTTTTAGGCTCATATTATGCGTAATTCATAACTGCAATCTCTAATCTAAATCAAGCCATTGTAGTAGTCAAAAGGAAAACGTTGATTAAGGGTAAATTCAGGTTAATTGCGGTTTTTCACAACAGCGAAACAAAGTTTCAGATGAAATTCATTGCGCTAACGAATATGGTTGCGCATTTTTTTGAGCTTCAGTTGAGACTTATATGGATGCGCTAGGTGAGGAAAGTCTTATTAGGTATCTGAAAACTTGATAAGCGCTCCTTGCTTACACTAAAGCATTAATTGCACTTTAAAATCAATCGTGGAGCATTTGGCTCTAGCATCTTATCTATATAGGCAAGGATGTCTTCTAGTTCCAAATCGGCCAAAGCTTGGATTAATCTTTGTTGCATATCAAACTGGTGAAAGTCATTGGTAATTGAAATCCACAAACGCTGCGCTCTTAGCCTCAGGTTTTTGTCTTGCTCCGAAATATGTAACAACAAGCTTTCTTTAGAGCGCTGCCAACTTTTCTCATCTAACTGATGTAATTGCTTTGCAAATTGTTTAAGAAATCTAGCATGCCTTGTAAGTAGGTGTTTACTATCAAAGTTGGGGGATTGAATATAAAAAGCGATACCCGCACGTGTATTGAATGGTGCATATCCAGCGCCAACCAAATAACCAAGTTGTTCCTTCGTTCTTAACTGTTCAAAGTAATCTTGATTTATGAGGTTATTAACCGCCATCATGGTGACTTTTTCTTCAACAGAATCGGTACGTGATTGAAAATATTCAATGAAGGCATAATCACTGCCTTCACGTTCGATATGTTGTTCCGTTAGTTGCGTCAACTCGTTTAAGGGACGTTTCAGATCTTCCAAGATTTCGCTGCTTGAAAACAGCCCGTGTACTGATGTTTTTAATTTTTCAGCATGTTTTAGTTGCCAATTACCATGCATAAAAGCTTTGACGTGAATGGCTGAAAAAAACTGCTTTCTGAATAATTGAAATTCGTTAAAGCTGGCACTTTTAAGTGCGCTGGCTAAATCTTCAGGACTTGGATTCCATGGCATCAAGTGAGCCCCAAGTCTGCTAAATAGTTCGCTCACTGGTTTATTCTTATTGTGATTTTTCCAGTGGCGGATAAGTTGCTTTTTATATTCTGCAAAGCGAGCTGCATGGATAGGTTGGTTCAGTAGCGCCTCGACTAGCTCTAAAACCAAGGTAATTTGATTACCTGTAAGTCCTGCAGTGTGCAGGGTTAAGCCTCCTTGATGAGAATTAATATGATAACTAAGGCCTGCCAATTCTGCGCTATAAAAACGCTCTGCAACAGCATCCATAAAGAGATCGGCAAACAGGCGAGATAGTGCCATATGTTTATGACAGGTGACGGACGGGGCGGAGTCTATTTCGAGATAAAAATGCCCCTTGGTAACTCTAAAAGTCAGATCTTGTTTAAACCAAAATTCAAATCCAGGCTGATCAGCAAGGCGGATCGGCGTATCTTGCTCGCTCTCTATATCATGAAGTGGATTTTTCGCGCTAAGGTATGGATTAATCAATGGCAGTGACATTTGTGGCAAAGGCATATGCACATTATAAAGAGACTCAATCCAGTCTGTAGCTATCGGCGAGACACTATATGGCGTGTTGTACCACTTGGCCTTTTTATTTACCTCTACATTAGGGTGGATAAGCACAAGGCGCATATTGGTAGGGCACAAATGCATCAGTAGTTTTTCGTGTTGCTCTTGAGAAAAGCCATCCATGCGATAATCACCATAGAGAAAATCTTCTTCCTCATAGTGGTGCATATTAACGCTGATTGAATTTACCCAGTCTAACATGCGGCCAACTTCTTGGTTATCGAACGCGATATCCAGTAAAGTACTTTTGTCTTGGTAAAGGCGTGGTAGTGCGGCGGTATTTTGCTTAATTAAAGCTATGTACTCGAATAGCATTTCCACTATGTCTTCATAGTATTCAATCCCTTCATCGGTAAGTGCAAAACTGATGTTAAAGTCTCTGAAATTACTACCCGTGATCCCACCACCAGCCGATAGTGCATTGATCCAACCTTGTGACTTGAGGATAGAGTACAGCGAGCCTTTACCTTCATACCCTAACAAATGGGCTAAAAAGCTCACACTCTTATGGCGGTATAAATCTGTAGGGTTGGGCATAGCAAAACTGACAATAAGTTTTTGCATATGCTTTCGGGGTTTGATTTTTAACTCTAATTGCAAGTCGCATTCACGATACATCGGAACTTGTATCGCTGGTTTTTCTTCTTTGGAGCCAATTATTTTCGCAAACGGTAAACTGTAGGATTCCAAGGTTGTCAACGGTTGTGGTCCGGCAACAACTAGTGTCATCCACTGAGCTTTATAATACTTATTAAAAAATGCGCGTAATTCACGGGCTATATTGCCATTACGATCCGCGAGAGTGTCTCGCGTACCAACAGAAAACTTGGCGAATGGGTGTTTAGGATTGATGGTTTCTTTATGAACTTGATAGATGCGACGGCCATCATCTTTGACTTTCATTTTAAACTCAGCGTCAATCGCCTCTCGTTCTTTTTCTGTGTCGCTATCACTCAATAAAGGAGATACAAAGAATTGGCTAAAACGCGCTAATGCTTCATCTAATCGTTCGGCGTCACAGTCAAAGTAATAGCTTGAATGCTCAGTACCTGTCCATGCGTTGCTTTGACCACCATATTGACTAATAAATTGAGAAAACCCACCAGAGTCAGGGTGTTCAACAGTACCAAGAAACAGCATATGTTCTAAAAAGTGTGCCATCCCTTGGCGATCTTCAGGATCGTCAAAGTGACCAACATTAACGGTTAATGATACGGCGCACTTAGCGGTTGAATCGTCATTGATCAACAAGACTCTAAGACCATTGTCCAGTGTTAGTAATTGGTACTGCCGACTATCATTATTACTCAGTTTCAATATGCTGCTGCCGATAAATTAGTTAAAAGATAACTGAAGGTAATTAGAATTTCATTTCATGTTAATCCTTCATTTGTTTTAATATAGCGAACAAACCAGTGAGATAGCTACCGGTTTAGAAGAAAATAATATCCAGCTGCATATATTGAGAAGTCAGCAAGCATAAGATCCGATGTTGTGAGTGGTACAAAAGGGAAAGACCATTAGCGACAATAGTTTAAATGCGGATCTCATCGCGCTTAAGTAAATATATGTAGGATGATATAAATAGAAGGTGCTGAACAGTATGAAGACTATCTTAATAATGCGTCATGGTGAGGCTGAACCTATGCAGGCTGATGATGCGAGTAGAAACTTAACCGAACAGGGGCTACAGCAAGCCAAGGATGTAGGCGAGTGGTTGAAACAATACTTTGAGATAGATGCTGCGCTTGTAAGCCCCTTCGTCAGAGCACAACAAACAGCGGAGCAAGTACTTGCACCTCAAACTCCCAAATTTATTGAAACCTGTTCAGACATAGTGCCGAGTGGTTCAGCACACACAGCTATCGATTATCTAGAAACGCTTATGTCTATGTATCCCGTATATCAAACTTGGATTTTGGTTGCACATATGCCGATTGTCAGCTATTTAGTCGATCGTTTGTGTCCTGATACGATGCCTATCTTCTCGACTGCTGCTGTAGCTATAATTGAATACAATGAACAGACTGGACGCGCCGAATTTACATCAATGCAGTTACCTTAAGCTTTTTATTCATAATTGGCATAGAAAGGCTAAAACTTCCCTTTAATCGGTCTAATGTCCTCTTTTTAATTTTGTTTGAACTTTATCATTACACCGGTGTCATATCATTGGCATTGCAATCATGGTTTCCGATATGGCCAATACGTTTGTTTGGGCGCAAATTTGTATTGTTTAGGTAACCGGCACAGTTTCGACCGCTGTGTTATGGTTCTGTTATCGGTAAAGGTGGTTTTTTGGAACTTATATACTATTAAGTTTAAAGGACAATTGTCCGCTTTTTTGTGTTTTTTGTTGCTAAATGTTGTAAACTGTCAGCTAACGTCGCTGAAAGTTGCAAAAAAATTGATTTTTTAGTTCGGTTTATAAAGCAAAGTAGAAATTACCTGCTATAATTACCGCCGTCTCGTTCAGCCTTACAAAGTTGTATCGCACTCTCGACTGTAAGGTCCGCGTTATTATATTCAAATCGCGAAAAATTGAACGTTCACGCCTAAGTGAAACGGCGCCCAAATTTTAAACCGTTGAACAAAGAGTGCACTAAAAGGTCGAAAACCAACATGAAAGCAATGAAAAGATCTACGTTAGCTACCCTTATTAATGCTACGTTGTTCTCTGCTGTGGCAGGTACTTCATTTTCTGCACTTGCTGAAGAAGAGCAAGCCAAAAAAAATCAACTAGAAGTTATTCAAATTACCGCACGTAAACGTGTTGAAAACGCACAAGAAGTACCTGTGTCTGTTTCAGCGCTCCAAGGTGATAACTTGAATGCTTACAGCTCAGCGGGTATGGACATTCGCTTTATGAATGCGAAGATCCCAAGTTTATCGGTAGAATCTTCGTTTGGTCGTACTTTCCCACGTTTTTACGTACGTGGATTAGGTAACACAGACTTCGATCTAAATGCTTCTCAACCTGTATCTTTGGTTGTTGATGAAGTGGTTCAAGAAAACCCTATTCTAAAAGGCTTCCCTGTATTCGATATTGCACGTATTGAAGTATTACGTGGTCCTCAGGGCACGCTATTTGGTCGCAATACGCCAGCAGGTCTTGTTAAATTTGACACAGTTAGACCAAGCCAAGAGTTTGATGGCTATGCTGCTGTTTCTTATGGTAGCCGCGGTGCGGTAGACTTTGAAGGCGCAGTAGGCGGCTCAGTAACTGACCGTGTATCAACGCGTATTTCTGCATTGTGGCAGGAACAAGAAGACTATATCGATGTAAAAGCGCCGGGTTTCGAAAAAGAAGATTCTCTAGGTGGTTACAGCGAGCAAGCCGTTCGTGTTCAATTCCTATATGAAGGCGATGATTTTAACGGCCTACTTAACTACCACTACCGTGATTTAGATGGTCGCCCAATTGCATTTCGCGCAAATTTAATTGAAGCTGGCACAAACAACATTAACCCATTGTATGACAACGATGTGGTATATCACGATGCAGCCTCTCGCTCAACGCAACAGGTTGAAACTCAAGGTTTGAGTCTAAAGCTTGAGTGGGATTTACCTGAGCATACTGTAACGTCAATTACAGCTTGGGAAAGTGCTGAAATCTATTCTCGTGCAGACGTTGACGGTGGTTACGGCCCAAATAATGCTGGCGTTTCAGGTCCTGGTTTGATTATTTTCACTTCTGAAACAGCTGATGTTATTCCTGAGCACAACCAGTATACGCAAGAACTTCGTTTATCAAGCAACTTTTCAGGCGACTATAACTATCAGGTAGGTCTCTTCTTATTTGAAGAAGATCTCATGATTGAAAGCTATAGCTTCGATACGAATGGCTATGATGCTGCGTATGCCCAGTATGGCGTGCAAAACGGTTACGCTTACCAAGATCAAGATACATCAGCATGGGCGGTATTCGGCTCTTTTGATTACACCGTATCTGATGACTTAAAAGTAACAGCTGGTTTGCGTTATTCTGACGATGAGAAAGAGTTTTACGCTAAACGTACTAAAAACCCAACACCTTGGAATGGCTCTCCTGATGTACTTGATGGTACCGCTAACCCAAGCGATAGCCATGTAAGCTGGGATTTAAGTGCCACTTACAAGCTAACTGATGACGTAAACTTGTTTGGTCGTCTTGCTAACGGCTTCCGTGCTCCAAGTGTTCAAGGCCGTATTTTGTTCGGTGATGAAGTAACTGTTGCTAAGTCAGAAACTACCAACTCGATTGAAGCTGGTATTAAGTCAGACGTACTTGATGGCCAAGGTCGTGTAAACGCGACGGTATTTTACTATCAGATGGACGACCAACAGCTAACGGCTGTAGGTGGCGGCTCAAACTTCAACCGCTTAGTGAATGCTGATAAAACAACAGGTTATGGTTTCGAACTTGATACAGAGTGGGTGTTAACTGACGAGCTAAATGCAACGTTTAACCTAAGCTATAACAAAACTGAGTTGGAAGATAAAAACTTAGCAGTTGCGGTTTGTGCACAGTGTACCGTTACAGATCCGACCTATATGGTTGAGGGCGCTAACGGCCCAGAGGCCCGAGCAATTTTGGATGGTAATAGCCTACCTCACGCTCCTGAGTGGATTGCAAACGCAACACTTCGCTACACCAAAGAGTTAGAAGATGGCGAGTTCTTTGTATATGGTGATATGTCTTACCGTAGTGAAGTAGACTTCTTCTTATACAAATCAGTAGAATTTGAAGGCGAAGCCTTGTTTGAAACAGGTCTTCGTGCTGGTTATATGTGGTTTGAAGGCGATAACGAATATGAAGTGTCAGCCTTTGTTCGTAACCTATTTGACGAGCAAGTGGTTATCGGTGGTGTAGATTTCAATAACAACACCGGTATGCTAAATGAAGCGCGCTTCATTGGTGCTGAATTCAAAGTGAAATTCTTCTAATTCACGCTACAGTGATTATAATAGAGTAACTAAAGCCCGCATTAAGCGGGCTTTTTAATGAAATTTTTATGTTAGGAGTGGATATGTCAGGTTTTTGGAATTATCGAGTGATATATTGTGAAGCAACAAAAGACGAAGCGGCTTTATATCAAATCCATGAAGTGGAATATAACTTAAATGGTAAGGTAACGAATTGGTCTGAAACGGGGGCTGCACCTTTTGGCCGTTCGATGGAAGAGTTGCAAGCGGATGCAGATAGACTGAAGTCAGCTTTCGATAAGCCAGTTCTAAAAGTGATTAGACAGCCACGAGGCTATACATTAGTTGAAGTTGATAGCGGTGAAGAAGCTACTGCTGAGCCACCAGCAGGGATCAACGGTTAATTAATACAACCAAATTAAGGAGTGTAAATGCGTTTTCAGGCAGTTTTATTTGATTTTGACGGTACATTAGTTGATTCAGAAGCACTCCATTACCAAAGTTGGATGAAGGTGTTAGCCCCGTATCAGATTACTTATACGGAGCATGACTTTTGTGATGAGTTTTCGGGTGTACCAACGCTTAAAGCCGCGCATATACTCAAAGAAAGACACCAACTTGCGCCTTCTGCCCGCGATTTATGTGATGAAAAAAATGTCGTCTTTGTCGCAACCGCTGCGGAAGTTCTCCCTAGATTGATGCATTTTGCAAAGCAAGTCGTTGAATTAACCTCAATGCGTTGTCCAATCGCACTCGTAACAGGAAGTAGCAAAGCGGAAGCGCTTCCTGTTTTACAACACTATCGGTTATTAGAGTTATTTTCTGTCATTGTGTGCAAAGACGATGTCGAACAGCCGAAGCCTCATCCAGAACCTTATCGCAAGGCGCTCGCTGCGCTAAACATTGCGCCACACGAAGCGGTGGCAATAGAAGACACCTGCACAGGACTAACCTCCGCCAAGGAAGCTGGGTTAACTGCGGTTGTCGTACCAAATATACACTCTAATAAACAAGATTTAAGTCTTGCTGATCATTCATTTATCGATCTCGAAGCGGTTTTTGACTGGCTTTGCCCTGAAAGGTAATAGCAATTGGTATAAACAGGGACTGTTAGTCAAAGCTATTCGATTTTACAAACGTCGATTCTTATGCAATCTTTAAGCATGAAATTTGTTAACTTTTGATATCAGTGACTCTAAACGGCTCAAGAGTATGCCAATCGGTATTAGTACAGGGCACTGGTCTTAACTATCCACTGCAAAGGATTATGCTATGCGATATGTACCATTCTTGTTCTGTCTATTATTAGGTTTTTCCAATCTCCTTTATGGAAATGAAACCCACACAAAAATCCAGCTCGCTTCGGTATATCAAGGCGACGAAGATATTTCTAATTATCTTGTTAGTGAAAAATTCGATGGTGTTAGGGCCATTTGGGATGGCTCGCAACTGCGTACGCGTGGCGGTCACTTAATTAAGGCGCCAGACTGGTTTACGCAAGGGCTACCTGATACATGGTTAGACGGTGAGTTGTGGGCTGGGTACAATAACTTCGCTTTTGTGAGCGCGATAGCAAGACGCCATTCGCCTAATAATGAACACTGGCGTCAAGTGACTTATTATGTATTTGATGCGCCAAATTCTACAGAAATATTCTCTCAGCGTCATGAGCGTTACTTAAGCCTACTAAGCCATATTGAGTTATCACACATTAAACCCGTCAAGCAGCTATCATTTGGCTCCGTTGATGAGCTAAACGACTATTATCATGGTGTCTTAAAGCGAGGCGGTGAAGGGGTTATTTTGCATGCTAAAAATGCCAAGCACGAAGATGGAAGAACAACCAACGTACTAAAATACAAGCCGTACCTTGATGACGAAGCCATCGTGATTAAGCATTTACCCGGTAAGGGAAAGTACCAAGGGATGATGGGATCGCTATTGGTGAGAGATGAACAAGGTATGGAGTTTAAAGTTGGGTCGGGGTTTAGCGACGAAGAGCGCGCATCACCACCACCGATTGGTAGCCAAATTACCTATCGATATCAAGGATATACTAAGTTTGGTAAACCGCGTTTCGCGCGATTTTTAAGAGTAAGGCCAAAATTATAGAATGGCACTACTGCTGCAAAGAAAACTTGGGGATTTTTAGACGCTAGCGAGCACTACGGCTCGCTATCAAAAGTGCAATGGAGTTATTCTGCACGGCCCATGAACTTAGATTCAGCAGTGTTGATCTTAATTTTATCACCGCTTGAAATATGCTCAGGAACTTGAACAACAAGGCCTGTCGTTAATGTCGCTGGCTTTGTTCTAGCACTTGCAGATGCACCTTTGATTGAAGGTGAAGTATCTTCAATCACAAGCTCTACGCTTGAAGGCAAGTCGATAGAAACAGGCATGCCCTGAACCACGACGATAGATAAACCTTTCGTTGATTCATCGATAAATAGCAATTGCTCAGCAATAGACTCTTTATTTAGGTGGTATGGCGTGTAATCTTCATCATCCATAAACACATATTCATCACCATCTACATATGAAAGCATTGCAGGGCGGCGGTTAAGATCTGCAAGTGTCAGCATCTCTTCCGCTTTAAAAGTTTCATCTACTTTAGAGTTATCTACTACATCGTACATGCGCATACGGTATAGGCTACCACCAGCGCGACCTTGTGGCACTGAGCGCTCAATGTCACGAACAATCATTACGCGGCCGTTATACTCGATCGCGGCATGTTTTTTTATTTCACTTGCCTTTGGCATAGCTTAATTCCTAATACAAATAAAGTTGGCACAATATAATCATTTTTCGGCTTTTTGGCGAGTTTCAAAACTCATTCTGAGCCTCAAATACCGTATAAAGTCGTCATTTCTGAGTACTTGATCCCAAAGTGCTGGTCAAACCAACGGTTGATATAGTCATGCTCAGGTTCAAGCTTGGCACAGCGTAGAATATTTTCACCTTTATTGGTGCCAAGTGCCTGCCCACAGTAATTTTGCTTCCAAGTCAGCGTAAGATCTTGAGAGAACTTTTTGAGTAATTCGTCAAAGGTCTTTTCTGTTATCTGTGAAAGATTAAGAAAGTCGGGAGACAGCGGGGTGATATCAAGTTGCTCAAAATCAGCCTGATGTGCACGTGTTTTATTATGCTTACTATCGCTTGCACTACCTTTGATATAACGATGGGCTAAACTCGCCTCATAATTAACGTTGATATCAAATTTCTCATCATAGATGGTCACCGGATAAGTAAATTCTCGTGTGACTTCGACAGTGTGTGTGTTATTTGAATTATTTGGGTCTGGTCGTTCAACTTCCTGCTGATAATGCTTACGCTGAATATATTGGTTGCTATTGCGGTAATAGTCCGCATCAACGTATAGTTCTAATGAAAGCTGTTTACTGCCTTCGCTATCAAACCAGAGGCTATTATTAAATGCCGTATTTAGGCTTGAGATAAATGCACTGTATTGTCCTCTGATTGAGTTGCCAAAGCGCAAGCCAATATCAACACGATCTCTTATGTTCATTGCAAAATAACGACTTTTATCTTGGTTATCTACACGTAAACGCTTTGGAGTTTGCCACGCTAAACAGTATTTTTCCGTAAAACTTTTTAAATAGAAGCGCTGTCCGCTGACTTGTCCTGCAATTTCATCACACTTTTTCTGCGCTTGCGTTCTTAGCGTGTCATAGTGGGTGCTCATGGCGCTTGCTAATTGCGCATTGCTGATCAGATGGCGATAATTATGTTCAAACAGCTTAAACTTGTCGGGATAGGGCGTGTTTGATAGCGAGCGGGCTTCGTCGAGTAGCCATTGCCTCACGTAATCCAGCTCTTCTCTTTGGGTATTTGCCATTGCGCCATTCGGTTTCATTTGCCATTGAGCTTGGTTTTTTACGATTTCTTCTAGCCTAGTTGCAGCTGCGGTGTAGTTATTTGCCAAACGCAGCATACGGACATCGATAAGACCTTTATCTATAAGCTTATCTCGCGCCAGTGTTAAACCTTGTTTCGCTTCAAGATCCTCAGGGTCTTCCGCGAGTGCTTGTGAGTAGTATTCAGCAGCTTGGCGGTACATTCCTGCTTCGTAAAGTTTATTACCTTTATAAACCAGCGATTTACAGCCGCTAATAGCAGCCAATATTGCAATGATGATGGCGGTTTTCTTGATCATAATATCATTCCATTCGCGCAAAAAGTTCCATAAGCACAGTTATTGATTTTAGTATCCATTCGCTTCAATTACAGGCGCACCCGTTCCAAAGCTTTTAACTGGCTTATAATACAGGGTTCTGGCGAAATCTACATCACTGAATTGTTAAGATTTTGTTTTGGGAGGTATTGAATCTCGCTGTGTTGGTTTGTTGTCCTCCTGACAGGTTTCGACGCCCATCTATGGGCTACGACATACTTTTCTTTGATGCCCAAAGAACAAGTATGCAAAAGAAAGGGCACTCCCAACATCACACTGACTCCTCAAGTAAATTGCCAATATGAACGTCACCGCTGTGTAAGGGACATCCCTGTCCCTGTCACCGCTTTTCACGCATCCATGCGTTGAAATGACTCATTGGCACTTTACTTTCGGGTGTGATGAGGGAGACACAAGGCGCTGATAAATTCTTGTGGTGCTTGTAAGCGACTTAGCTGCTTCAGGAGATAAAACCAGAACTAACAGACAGCGCGATTCCCCCTCCATCACACCCGAAAAGCATAAGCTGATATGCAATGTGCCGACAGGATGTCGGCCAAGTCTTGTCTGGTATAGGGACGTGCCTTACAAGACGGTTGCACTATATCGGCTTAGGGTTTGAGGATTGAGTGTGATGCTGGGGCGACGTTTTCTTGGTTCGTTCTTTTGCGTCGTTTCAAAAGAATGAACGAGGAGCGCATGGATGCGCTTTGATATAAGCCAAGGAGGGTAAGGCTAATATGTCCTCCTGACTAGTTTCGACGCCCATCCATGGGCTACGACATACTTTTCTTTGATGCCCAAAGAAAAGTATGCAAAGGAAAAGGCACTCCCAACATCACACTGACTCCTCAAATAAATTGCCAATATGAACGTCACCGCTGTGTAAGGGCCATCCTTGGCCCTGTCACCGCTTTTCACGCATCCATGCGTTGAAATGACTTATTGGCACTTTACTTTCGGGTGTGATGAGGGAGGAAAACGGTGCTGACAGTTTTGTTTGGTGCTTGCAGGCAAATTTGCTGCTTTGAGAGAAAAACTAGAATTAACAAGTAGAGCTATTTCCCCCATATTCAAGAAAATGCGCAAGTTGCGCATTTTTATCTTTCTCAAAAAAACCGTAACTTGAACTTTTAATAATGTTGGCAATGAGTTATCAATTTTGTTAAAACTAAATCAATCATAAAAGTGCGCGATTGCAAATCAGAAATATGCGCGATTTGCGCACTATTAAATTGTTGAACTAAGCCGCTACGCGGAGATCCTACTCTCACCAACTGAGCCACACTTACCTTGAGGTTATCCCATAACTTGGAGGTAAGTCATGAACCCACTCATAGAACAAGTCAAAACAG